>JBAZJU010000005.1 GCA_041651155.1 Patescibacteria group bacterium
GTCTCACCTGCCCACAGCCCATTACTTATTACCTCCCTTTCTTCAAGGGTTAAACGATGATATTTGTTTTTCATAGCAAAACCTTAAATGATTTTAAAGTTTTGCGCTAGTCCTTTGAACCCAGTAGTAGCATGCTTGACAAATATATAAAAATGTGCTATACTATTTAATCAAGCTGATAAAGCACTTTACAATTAGTTGGTAAAAATATGGGGGTAGTAGTTGCATTTGGCAAGCAGATGATTTCCGGCCTCGCTAGAAATTTTCTGCTCTAAGTGTAGCCTGCAGGCCTATGGCCATAAACAGGCGATCCCGTCTTACGGCGGGAAAATACCTCCATATTTTTGCTAATTAGTTAGCACTTTAAAATTTTCAAACTTCTAACAAAGGGCATTTAGAGATCCCATTTAATTAAAATGTACATTTTATACATAGCGGGAATCCTCTAGCCCTTTGTCAGGAGTTTGAAAAAATAATTTTCAAGACAAGAAAGGAGGCATACCAATGCCAAACACAGGAATATATTTTTTCACAGTTGATTCCGACGGTAACCCTGTCTTAACCCCAGTTCCTCAGGGAATTGAGATGACAGATGTTCCCGTTATTGACTAACAAAGGGAGCTTCTCCCCCCTTCATTAGAAGGAGAGAATTAGAAGGAGAGAGCTTGCTCCCTTCTTCATCTCAGGACGGGATAGTCTCAAGTAGATTATTTTGTCTTGAGATGAGGAAAAAAGAGCCTTTGGCTCTTTCAATATATTTGAAAATTTAACCAAACAAAGGAGGAGTAAAATGGAAAAGGAAGGTTTATGGCGGCCATACAGAGTGGACGCACTTTTACCCGAAGCCGAGGAGCTCAAGAACATCTTGGGGCTTAAAGGCCTATTGCACAATTGCGTCTTAACACCGGGTGACAACGAAAGAATTGTTGCGGCAGTCAACGAGCTGGAAGGGACTATGTTTAAGGTGAAACATTTCAGCTTTACGGCACCGCAGAGTTACGTCAATCCTGAAAGATGCAAAGCGTCGCTTCTTTGCACCCCGGGCGGAAACATGTTGCCTGGCCATTCCTATGAAAGGTACGGAATTCGGTACATCTGCGGTCTCCGGCACTTTGTGCTGGTGACAACCAACTGCTTTCGGAACAAGGAAGACGTGGTTACGGAATGGGAAATTTTGTTCGTGACATTCGAAGAGGAAAGCAGATGTAATCACTCAATCAACGTGGTTGAACAATCTTATTTCCTCACCATGCCGACGATTCTCCGCGCCCGCTACACTCTTGGTGAACGGTTGAAAACCCCGCTGCCCAGCTATGAGCAAGTCCTGGACGAGATCACCAAGAAGGTGGCTGGTATAAAGGACGGCAAGGCTCAGGCGATATTCCGGAAATTCGCACCCGCCATGGCTGTGACATACATCAGAGCCTTTGGCGGGGAAGCTGAAATGCCGGAGCGCAATGAAGCCCCCGAAATCATCGAAGAACACCACGCGCAGCCTGCCATTTTGGCTGACAACACGGACAATGTGTCAACGACCAAGGTCAATCCCGAGATTGCCGATATGGAGGCAAAGGCCATGTCCGAGGACAAGAAACTCAGGCGGCGCAGACACCCGAAAACGGAAAACCCCGCAATCGAAGAACGGGTCCCCGCAGCTGCCTAGCGCCCAAAACAGCGCATACAGCAAGGGCGGAACTTACAAAGTTCCGCCCATCCACTCAAAATCACAAAGCAATTTGCGGTTTTAAGTGGGACAACAAAGTCCTAATAAAGGAGGTACTCCGTGCTTAAATTTATTAGATAATAGATTATTAAAAGGCACCAAATATCTTAGGGGAGAGAAACTTCTCTCCCCGCGCCGCCCAAAATTACAAGCAATTTGCAGTTTTAGGCGGGGCTACCGAGTCCTTTAATTTTAAAAAGAAGGGAGGGAGGTAAAATGACAGGCATTGATTACTCGTCGCGTGCCTGGTGTGCCACCGCAGGCAAGAAGAGCCTGTAGGAGCATTCGCGGAAAATTTGAAAGCAAATCGGCGAACAAAGGCGACCCCTGCCTGCAATGAAGCGATGATAAGCAAATTGCTAAGGAGTGTGCAGACGGTAGCATGACCGTCCCAAAGGAACAGGGATCCTTAGGGCTAGACTATCTAGTTTAGCCCATCATACTAAGATCTTAAAATAATTTGAGATTTTAGTAGGATACTTAACGTATCTGTAACATTGAAAATTTTTGAAGAAAGGAGCGAGAAAACTGTGTTTTTTCTCATGCCTGGATCATTTGTGATAGTTTCGGTTTCCCAGAAGCCGTAAATCTCTGGGCTCTGATTTAAATCAGAGAGGTATTAATGCTGCGCCCCGATATTATCGCGTAGCTTAAACCACATATATTCCGCCACTCGACGAATCGGCGGAACACCATAAAATCACAAGTCGTGCCAAAGGAGGAGGAATGCGTCAGCTTTCTCTTTGGGGTTCGCTTTCGTTAACCCCTGCCTAAGAAATTAGGAAAACGAAGGGAGATTGCTGTTTGCTGGCGGAATTATTGCCGGACATAGAAATTTTAATTTTTTCGAGCGGCATGACTACGGCTTAGCCGTAGATAAATTCTGCCAGGCAGATGCCTGCAAAATACACTCGCAGCAATCTCGCAGGCAAACATTCATTTTGACCCGTACGCGCGCCCCGGCACCGCACCCGCAACGATTAACTTAAGCGGGTGGCAAAGCCGGGGCGCAATCGCGAATTGTGCCATCTAGCCAGGACTCAGACAATTATCGACCTGGCAAGGCGCTTTCTCAGCGAAATTCCAACCAAAATTTATATCGAACACGTCGCGAGAGGAGACCCCTCAAATGAAACGGAACAAAGATAGCCCTGCTCACACTTGTGAGCATCTCAAATCCATATGACCGCCGGCACCAACGACGCCGAGAGCCTCAAACTGGCCTAAACATTGTGTTTATGTCCAGAAAAAATAGAGGCTAACCCAGTCTGCCCTGGTTCTAGCCGCACCGTAAAAAAACGATGTTGCAAGAAAAACCGGGCGCATACAAACCTAAATTAACATAGACCCTGGATTAACTAATCCAGGGTCTAATTTATTTAATTAAAAAAAGACAAACCGTCCTTGTGTCATTCAGAGAGAAGCGTGGAATTCTTGAACTAATAGATTATTCGTTTCACTCCGAAAGACGGTTTGTCTTTTTTATTTTGGGGAAGTAGTTTTATTTACCTTTGAGAGCGTCTTTTAAAGCTTTGCCAGACTTGAATTTTGGAATAACAACTTCTGGAATGTCAATTTTTTCATTCGGCTTTTGCGGATTCACGCCTTTGCGGGCATGCCTGATTTTGGCAGAAAAAGTGCCAAAGCCGGTTAAAACAACTTCTTCTTTTCTTTTCAAACTGTCAGTAATAAGCGCCAGCATGCTTTCCAAAACTTCTTCAGCCTGTTTTTTGGTTAGGTTTGTTTTTGAGGCTAAAGCCTCAATGAGAGCGGCTTTATTCATATGGGTTTGAATTATGAATTATGAGATCTGAATTATGATTTATTAAATTGTTACTTCAGTATTAATCCTCTCTATTTTTATAGCTTTTTGGGTTTTGGGATTTATTTCCAGATAAACGCCATTAATCTGGCATAAACCTGATTCTGGAATTTCACCCGGTTCGTTTATTTGGGTTAGATAATTTTTAATAATTATTTTTTTATCCAAGCCAATGACAGAATTTTTTGCGCCTATAAAACCCAAATCAGATATGTAGGCAGCGCCATTATCTAAAATCCGTTCATCAGCAGTCTGTACATGAGTATGGCTGCCGATTAAGGCTGAAACTCTGCCATCAAGATAATAACCCAAGGCTACTTTCTCGCTGGTGGCTTCAGCATGAAAATCCACAATTATGCCTGCTAGTTTGTCCTTTTTGTGGTTCTCCAGGATTTGATTAATGGTTTTAAACGGGTCGTCAAAATCTTCCCTGAAAAATACTCTACCCACTAAGTTTACCACAAGCAGAGTATTTAGGCCAATTTTAACAATTTTTTCACCTTTGCCGGTTGTGCCTTCAGGATAATTGGCTGGCCGCAATAAAGGTGAATCTTTTTTGTTTAATATTGCATAAACATCATTTTTATCCCAGACATGATTGCCAGAGGTAAAAACATCTATGCCAATCTCCTGCATTTCTTTAATCGTTGGTTCAGTCACGCCTTTGCCATGAGCCAGATTTTCAACATTAGCCATAATTAAATCAGGCTGATATTTATCTTTTAAATCAGGCAGGGCTTTGGTTATGGCCTGGCGGCCGATTTTACCAAAAATGTCGCCGAAGAAGAGGATTTTGATGGGAGTCATATGGTTGAAATGACAAATAACCAATAACAAATAACAAATAAATCTCAAATCTCAAATCCCAAATTTTATAGTTTGATTATTGTAATTTGGTATTTGGTTATTATTTGGAGCTTGGTGCTTGTATCTTGAGATTTAATTAACGCGCGTATTCAGTCACTCTCATTTCCCTGATCACATTAACCTTAATTTCACCGGGATACTTGAGTTCCTCCTCAATTTTGTGAGCAATGTCTTGAGCTAATTTGGCAGCGCCTAAATCATCAATTTCATCCGGAGTGACAAAGACACGCACTTCGCGGCCAGCCTGGATAGCATAAGATTTTTGCACGCCAGCAAAGGAATTCGCAACTTTTTCCAGTTCTTCCAATCTTTGTAAATATCTCTCATAAGTATCTTTGCGGGCACCAGGGCGGGCGCCTGAAATAGCATCAGCCACTTTAACAATGATGCCTTCTAAAGTTTTTGGCGCATCTTCATGATGAGCAATACACATGTAGGCAATATCTTCAGGCATATTGAATTTTTTCATGATGTCATAACCAATTTCCGGATGTCCGCCTTTGACTTCCTGGTCAACGGCTTTGCCAATATCATGGAAAAGTCCGCCTTTTTTACAGACAGTGACATTAGCTTTTAATTCTTCAGCCAAAAGGCCAGAAATATGAGCCACCTCTAAAGAATGCAAAAGCACATTATGTCCATAGCTGGTTCTGAATTTTAGGCGTCCCAGAATTTGGACTAATTTAGGATCAATGCCAGTGATTCCCATTTCATATAAGGCATCTTCACCGGCTTTCTTGATTTCAATGGCAATTTCTCTTTTGGCACTTTCAATGGCTTCTTCAATTTTGGTCGGGTGAATACGTCCGTCTAAAATTAAAGCTTGTAAAGCGCGTTTGGCCACCTGGCGTCTAATCGGAGAGAAGCCTGAAATGGTAATGGCCATAGGAGTATCATCAACTACAATTTCAGTGCCGGTTAATTGTTCAATGGAACGGATGTTTCTGCCTTCACGGCCAATGATTCTGCCTTTCATTTCATCATTCGGCAGATCAACTGTGGTAGTTGTTATTTCCTGAGCATGGGAAATAGAACATCTTTGAATGACAAGAGATAAAATATCTTTGGCTTTTCTTTCTAATTCATCTTGCCCTTCAGCCTGCAGTTTTCTCATGCGAGCCAGAATATCTTCTTTAATAACTCTTTCCGTGTTTTCCAACAGCACATCTTTGGCCTGGTCTTTGGTCATTTTGGCGATCTTTTCCAGCTTTTCCATTTGTTCCTCACGAATTTTAGCGACCCTTTCCTTTATTTCTTCCACTTCTTTGGCTCTTTCTAATAACCTTTGCTGTTTGTTTTCTAAATCTAGAAGTTTTTGGTCAAAAATGCTTTCTCTTTTTTCCAATCTTTGCTGTAAATGCGACAAATCAGCGCGTCTTTGCTGTTCTTCACGCTTGGCTTCATCAATAATTTGCAAAGCCTTGTCTTTGGCCTGGAGCAAGATTTCTTTCTGTTTGTTTTTTGATTCATTGATTAAATGTTCAGCCTTGGCTTCAGCGCCTTCTATTTCTCTTTTAGCCAGAAATTTTCTGACAAAATAACCAATAACAAAACCGGCTACCACGGCAGCTGCTGAAATACTAAATGTTAAAAAATCCATATTTTTTCCTATCGGAAAACAGAGAGCGGATTTAAAGGGACATTAAATAAGAGCGATTTTTAAGGGAGAAATCGTCTTGATAGAAGTTTTGACAATAAGGTTTTGTTTATATGAGTTCATGATAATGTATAAATCTTCCTATTTAATACCAATAAATTTATGGTCGCAAATCCAAATCTCTATTTTTTTATTTATTAGTGATTTTAGTTTAGCATAAATGATTTATTTAGGCAAGTCAGAGCTTTAAATTGACTTTTTAGCCTTAAATCTGTATATTTAATGAATAAGCAAATATGAAAAATTTATTTTTTAGCCCATGAATGTTTCAGAATTAGCCAGAAAATTTAAAGTAACTTCAACTGAACTTTTGGATATATTGCCGGAATTTGGTTTTGATATCGGCAAAAGAGCGATTAAAGTTGATAATAAAGTGGCACAAAAGATTATCAAAATGGGTCAGAAAATTCAAGACAAAATATCGGAGATTAAGACCGCCAAAAAAGAAGAATTAGCCGAAATTAAAAAAATTCCCGAAACCGCAGAAGCAATACAGGAAATAAAAATACCGGCGGCTATTACGGTCAGAGATTTTGCCCAGGTCATGAATAAACCCATTAATGCTGTGATAAAGGAATTAATGAAAAATGGCGTCCTGGCTTCTTTAAATGAAAAAATTGATTATGATACAGCGGCGATTATTGCTGATGAATTTGGCTTAAAAATTTCTTTAGCCGCTGATGAAGAAGATCAAGAAGAGGCAGGTGGAAAAATTAAAAATATTTTATCTCAAGAAAAAAAATCGCAATTAAAATCCAGAGCGCCAGTTGTGGTAGTAATGGGCCACGTAGATCACGGCAAAACAAAATTATTGGACACTATTAGAAAAACAAATGTGATGGCTGGCGAAGCGGGCGGGATCACCCAGCATATAGGCGCTTATCAGGTGAAAAAAAAGGGGCATTTAATTACCTTTATAGATACGCCAGGCCATGAAGCGTTTACTGCTATGCGTTCCCGCGGAGCTAAGGTCGCAGATATTGCCATTTTAGTCGTGGCTGCCAATGATAGCGTTAAGCCGCAAACCGTTGAAGCAATTAAAATTATCTCCCAGGCAAAAATTCCCATGATTGTGGCGATTAATAAAATTGATTTGCCGGAAGCAGATATTGAAAAAGTTAAAAAAGATCTATCAACTTTGAATCTATTGCCTGAAGACTGGGGCGGACAGACTATTTGCCGGCCTATTTCTGCCAAGGAAAATATAGGCATTGATGAACTCTTAGATACTATAATTTTAATAACTGAGATGGAGAAAGACAAAATTGTGGCTAACCCAAATAAAGAAGCGGTCGGCACGATTATTGAAGCGCATATTGATCAAGGCGAGGGTCCAGTGGCAACTATTTTAATTCAAAATGGCACTTTAAAATTAGGCGATAATTTATGTATTGAGGAAGCTTTTTTCGGCAAAGCGCGCGCTTTGAAAGATTTTACTAATCAAGACATTGCCGAAGCTTTGCCTTCCACTCCCGTAAAAATAATAGGTTTGAAATTTCCGCCCAAAGTAGGAGATATATTAGAGGTGACTTGTAAGATAGAAAGAAGGCATAAAAAGGTCAGGGGCCAGGAAGCTTTTAGAAGCGAAGCAGTGCGCAAACAGATTTCTAAACGCGCTGAAGAAAGAAATGAAGAAGACCAGAAAAAGTTAAATTTAATAATTAGAGCAGATGTTTTAGGTTCATTAGAAGTTATCAGCGAATCAATTGAAAAAATTGAGTCCAAAGAAGTTAAAGCTGACATTATTTTTAAAGGCCTTGGCAGCATTACTGATGCGGATATTGATTTGGCTTCAAGCACCCAGGCAATTGTTTTGGGTTTTCATGTTAAAGCCACAAGTTTAGCAGATGAATTAGCCAGAGAAAAAAAAGTAGATATAAAATATTACACTGTTATTTATAAATTATTAGATGAAGTCAAAGAAAAATTGTCAGCCTTGCTTTCGCCTGAAATTTTGAGCAAAGAAATCGGCCAGGCAGAAGTTTTAGCAATTTTTAAAAGTGAGTCCAAGAATATGATTTTGGGAGTCAAAGTTTTGGCAGGCAAAGTCTCCAAAGATTTAAAGGCGAAAGTTTTTCGCAAAAATGAATTAATTGAAACTGGCGACATTACTGATGTGCAAATTGGCAAAGAAAGAGTGACTGATGCTATGGCTGGCCAGGAATGCGGGCTTAAATTTGTGGGCAGACCTGAGGTAAAAATTGGCGATCGCCTGGAATTATATAAAGAAGAAGAGATTATGAAAAAAATAGCGACCTAAATATTTTTTTAGATCGCTAAGCCTCGGATTTGCCGGAAATAAATTTAAAGACTGCTGTTGCCAGCCAGATGAAGAATAAACAAAGTAAGGCTAGGCCTGTGCTGATCAGAAAAATAATCAGCAGTATTAGCAGATAATACCCGATGATTGTGGAGATTATTCCAAGTTGGGTCAGAATGATGTAACTTGGAATTCCTACCAAAAGCAATGCCATAAGACAAATGGCCGCTAAGGTTAATTTCCTTAACAGATTAATGGTTTTTGCCTTCATTTAGTCGCCTCCTTTGATTTTTAGTTATAAGAAATATATCATATTTTAATAATTTTGTCAATATACTATGTCTGAAATTAAACTAACCTCAGCAAATTTTGAGGAAGAAGTATTAAAAAGCAAGGTGCCTATTTTGGTTGATTTTTGGGCTGAATGGTGCGGCCCGTGCAAAATGATGGGCCCTGTTTTAGAACAATTAGCCACAGAAATGGAAGGCAAGCCTGTTAAAATAGCCAAATGCAATGTTGATGAAAATCAGGATTTGGCGCAGAAGTATAATATTATGTCCATTCCGGCTTTTAAGATTTTTAAAAATGGGCAGGTGGTGGAAGAATGGGTGGGTGCTCAAACATTGGAGGGATTGAAATCTAAGTTAGAGAAAATAATTTGATAACGGAACCACTGATTTTATTTGTGCAATCAGTGTATAGAATCAGTGGTTCAGCTAACTTTATAAAACTTATGCCAGAACAATACGACCTAATCATCATCGGCGGCGGTCCAGCCGGTTTAACCGCTGGAATTTATGCATCCCGCCGCAATTTAAAAACCCTGATTATTACCAAAAATATAGGCGGTCAGGCCAGTAGTGCCAGCTGGGTGGAAAATTATCCTGGTTTTGACAAGGTTAATGGTTATGAATTAATGCAAAAATTTCAAAAGCAGGCAGAAAGTTTTGGCAGTGAGTTTAAATATGAAGAAATCGCCAAGGTAGAGAAAAAAAATAAGCATTTTTTGGTCAAGACAGTGACCGGCAATGAATTTGAGTCAATCAGCGTAATTTTAACTTTTGGCAAAACCCCCAGCAACTTAAATGTACCTGGCGAAAAAGAATTTACTGGCAAAGGCGTGGCTTATTGCGCGACTTGCGATGGCCCATTATTTAAAAATAAAATTGTAGCAGTAATTGGCGGTGGAAATTCGGCCTTAGAATCTGCTGATTATATGTCTAAAATTGCCCAAAAAGTATTTTTAATACATCGTCGCGAGGAATTTAGAGGCGAAGCGATTTTAATTGATCGGATAAAGAAAGACCCTAATATTGAATTAAAATTAAATAAAACCGTGGCTGAAATTAAAGGCGATAAGTTTGTTCAGTCAATTATTTTAGAAGATGCGAAGACTAAAGCCAAAGAAGAATTAAAATTGGACGGGATATTTGTGGAAATCGGGTATAGCGTTGATGCCAGCGCGATTAAGGATCTGGTTAAAACAAATGAAAAAAATGAAATTATAATTGATGAGGCCTGTCAGACAAGTTTAGAAGGCGTTTTTGCGGCCGGTGATGTGACTGATATAAAATTTAAACAAATTGTAATTTCCGCTGCTGAAGGAGCCAAGGCAGCTTTGACCGCATATAAATATATCCAGGATATTAAAGGGACCAAAGAGGCAATATTTGATTGGGGGAAGAAGTAAACCACGGATTTTTGTTCACGGATTGCACGGATATGAAAAGGTGATAATTTTAACCACGGATTTTGATCACGGATTGCACGGATATTTTGATGCATGAACTCAAAAATTCGGTGCTGGAATGATAGATTTTTTTCTGTTACTGAATTTAAGTACAACCTTTTCTGCCCCCCTCTTTTTTAAGGAGGGGAAAGCGTGGATGAGAATTTTGTAAATTTGTATTTAGATTCGTAATTTCGTAGGGCATATTGACTTTGCCCTTTTTTGTTTTTTTGATAAAATTAAAATGCGAATCTGCGAATTGCCCGAATCTACAAATATGGTTAAGCCAGGGAACTATTTGTAAATTTGTAAAAGATTCGTAATTTCGTAGGGTCTTACGTTTTTTAACCAATCTAACCATGGACGAGCAAGCCAAAGATTTCATCAACAAAGATTTTATCTACGCCATTGTGGGCGCGACAGCCAATAAAAATAAATATGGGCACAAGGTTTTAGTTGATTTAAAGAAGAAGGGTTTTAAAGTTTTGCCAGTTAATCCCAAGTATGAAGAAATTGCTGGTTTGGTTTGTTATCCTGATTTAATTTCTATTGAGGAAAGGCCTGATGTTGTGGTTATGGTTTTGGGCGAGGAAAATGCTAAAAAGATAATGAAAGATTCCATTGATTTAAATTTAAATCGCATTTGGTTTCAGCCTGGCTCTGAATATCCGCCTGCAGTCCAAATGGCCCAGAGCGCCGGGTTTAAAATCATAATAGGCGAATGCCTGATGGCAGAAACAGAAAATTTATAAAAAAAGACAAACCGTAATTTTACAGGCCACTTTAGTGGTCGTACGATGACATGGCCTCGCCAATGCGGGCTAAAGTCATCAGTAATGTAAAAGGTTTGTCTTTTTTAATTTGCACTGTTTGACATTTTCCGAAAACATGCTAAGGTAAAATGAAGTCCTTTTAAAATCACAGAAAGGAGCAGATAATGCAGTGCCCGTATTTGGACAAGCTAGACAAAAGGTTTTTAGTCTATAAGACTAAGAGCTTGTACTTAAACCATTGCACGGCGACTGAATTCAAAAAAGTTTTCGGAGATTTTACTTCTCTCACTTTTAAAAATGAGGAATTTACCCAGTTTACAATAGAAAATGATCTGGGAGAAATGTCTATAATTTTTGACAGTGTTAGCGGGTTGTTGATTTATATCAGTTTGGAATTGTATGAAGACATAGCTTTGCCCGAATTTTTGACCAGATATGGTTATGAGAAGTATGCCTATTTTGAATTCTTAGGCAACAACTATTTAGCTTTTAACCAGAATTTGGCTGTCAGGCTGAGCTTGAAAACTAAATTGGTCGTAAGTTTGTCTTTTGCCAATAGCAACTATGTCCAAAAAGCTGAAACAGAATTTTTTGAAGCAATGAAAAAAGCTTTGGAAAACATGGAGGTTGAGAACGCAGGCGCGCCAAAGGTGATCTGCTTAACTGTCCAGTAAAAGCCCTGTACCACATAGGATGCAAGGCGGGGAGGAATCATGGACTTGCCTTATGTTAAAAACGGAATACTTTTTTTGGAAGAAGAAAAAATCCCAATTGTTGATTGTACTTATCAGCAATTGGTTGCGATCCTAAATGAACCGGAAGAAGCTATTCTAATTGATAATACAAATTGGGCAACATTTTGTTTCCCCAATGATTATGGCACGCTGAAAGCCCATTTTATTCTGCACGATCACAATCTGGAACCCGGAAAAAATGGCGAACAATTACTGGAATTTACCAAAGCAACATTAGCAGAGATATATTTTGAGCTGTACTCTCCAGTGGCCTTGCCAGCATTAAGTGAAAAACATGGCCAGCCCAGATTTCTGCAAAGTAATGGCATAACCTTTGCCGCATTTAATGAGAACTTTTTGGCCAAAATGAAAAATGGCAAGGAAGTTGACTGCCTCTGGTTTTTAAACTTTGAGGCCATGAAAAAAAGCACATTGCCTGATTTTTACAAAGAGCTGCAATTACTCTTTGTTTCCCAATTAATACATTAGCCCCGCGGAGCGAGGCTTTAAACAGTCGTTTTTTTAGGAACTGATTTTCTAAAAAACAAACCCCACCATTAAGGCGGGGTTTTTTCTATTTAGGCGGCTAGGAGCTTTATGGCTCTTTGTCGTTTTTCATTATCCAGATCATATTTGTCGTCATTGACAATGGCTAGGAGTTCTTTGGGATTGCTTTTTGCAAGGCTGAAAATGCAGGAATCGATCTGTCTGATCATATCATAATATTCATAGCCACTATATCTTCCTTTATAACATGCTTCAACGAGTTTTTTCAGAAAAATGAGTTCTTTGATGGTGTTGGCTTTTTTTAGCCATTTTTCAAAGTTGCTATTTAGCTCATTTGTTACAGAAGACCTATCGTAGCCACCTTGCTTTTGCGATAATTTTTGGAGCTGTACCAATTCTTGGGGCGATTCCAGCAAATGGCAAGCACGTATAAAAAGTATTTCCCACGGCCAATCGCGGGTTCTCCTTTTTTTCATCGCTATTATTAGTGCGGCGAAGTTGAAGACATTATTAAAGATATAGTCATGCAAAAACGACTCCAGCTTTTTAGAGATTTCATAAAAACCTTTTTTTTCGGCCAGGAAATAAACTTCTATTTTCTCGCTGAGTGAAAGGTTTTTAAAAAAAGGATTGGTTTTGCCTTTCTGAAAGGCAACCAGGCCTGCCAAGATTTTGCCTTTTTGTTTTTCAAGTTTTTTTAAATCAATTGCCATGATTTACCTCCTGAATTGATTTTTTATTACCTTATCATTTTGGCTGACTTTGTCAAGAAGATAATGGTTTTTAGTGCAGTTGAAAAATTTTTATATAGGTAACAACAATTGACAAAATAATTTTGATTTGTTAATAATTAATTATTAAATCCTGATAATTAGTCAGTGAAAATGCCGGTAAGCTAAAAATACAAAAGGAGGATGTATGCCAAAAAACGAAATTGACGGCTACCCTGACGGCTTTCGTATACGTTCAAGGCAAGAGCAGGTTGAAACTCTGCTTAGTCATTTTTCAAACCTTGACCCAAACCATATTGAAGAACTGGCCAAAGGCAATTTGCCTGAAAGTGCTGAAGGCTGGGCAGTGATACCTAGTCCAGGAAAAATTGCCCCGACATACTTTGAGGCGCTGAAAAAGATACTTGAGCATATTCCGGAAATTAGCGGTTATTGGAATTGGCGCGAAGAATTAGTCAAAAATCAACAGCATTTGGAACTAGTTTGGAAGACCAAGAAAACACATGATTTTCTGATGGCTAAACAGCCTGGGGATTTTTGGGTCTTCCCATTCCAGTTCGGCAAAAATTGGCCTTGGGTGCTCACGCCATTCTGTGAGGTTAAACGTACCATGCGTTTTGCAGATAATGAATTTGGTTTCGGACCGTACGAATTGGCAATTTTGATGCTGACTCACCCCGACAGAATAACTGGTCCATATCAGCAGTATGTTTACAGCGCCGGTTGTGAACATAAAAATAAGGCTGGTTTTAATTTCAGTTTTGGCTTTAGCTGGAGTTATGGCTACGAAAAACAGACCCTGCAATATGGTATGAGCAACCGGGTTGAGGAGTGGGGAGATGTCACTGGCTTTCTCTCCCCGTGAATTTTGGCCTTGGCTTGCCTCGGCAAAGCGGGCCAACCGAAGTTGGCTTTGAATCCTAAATAATTAGCGATTCTATTGTTGGCTACGGTCAACGATGGATGGGGCTTGAGATACTAAATCTTGAGCCCCTTTTAAATTTGACCACGCCCTTCGCGAAGAGCGTGGTTGAAAAATTTTTAGTTTTAGCGTAAAATTTGGTTATGGTCAAATGGCCAATAAGCCATTAGGCATTAGCTATATGAAATAAATTTTCCAAGAACTTATGCCCAATAGCTTTATGGCTATATGGCTTTAATTTTATAAAACAATGCAACAATACAACCCCCAACAAATAGAGCCCAAATGGCAAAAATACTGGGAAGATAAAGAGTTAAATAAGGCCGAGGATTTTTCTAAAAAGCCCAAGTTTTATTGTTTGATTGAATTTCCTTATCCGTCTGGCGAGGGCTTGCATGTTGGCCATCCGCGTTCATACACGGCTTTGGATATTCTGGCGCGTAAAAAAAGAATGCAGGGCTTTAATGTGATGTATCCGATTGGCTGGGATGCTTTTGGTTTGCCAGCTGAAAATTATGCGATTAAAACCGGTACGCACCCAAAAATAACCACTGAAAAAAATATTTTTAATTTTAGACGCCAGATGAAGATGCTCGGCTTGTCTTATGACTGGTCTCGGGAAATTAATACGACTGATCCCAAATATTATAAATGGACCCAATGGATTTTTTTACAACTTTTCCATAAAAATCTGGCTTACAAAACCAAAATGGATATTAACTGGTGCACCAAATGCAATGTTGGTTTGGCAAATGAAGAAGTGGTTAATAATCTTTGTGAGCGTTGTGGTGGCGAAGTCTATCGTAGAGAAAGAGAACAGTGGATGCTGAAAATTACTGATTATGCTGATCGGCTTTTGGCCGATTTGGATACTGTTGATTATTTGGAAAAAATAAAAAAACAGCAAAGCGATTGGATTGGCAAAAGTTATGGGGCGCAGATTGTTTTCAAAGTTAAAAGCAAAACAATGTTGCCTAAGGAACATTTATATGATTTGCCGGTTTATACTACCAGGCCAGATACTCTTTTTGGCTGTACTTATATGGTCGTAGCTCCAGAACATGAATTAATTGATAAGTATAAAGACCAGATTGATAATATTAATGATGTGCTTGATTATCGCGATCAGGCCAAACATAAAACAGAATTGGAAAGAACTAATTTGGAAAAAGCTAAATCTGGCATTGAACTGCATGGTTTGAAAGCAATTAACCCAGTTAATGATGAAGAAATTCCGATTTTTGCTGCTGACTATGTTTTGGCAACTTATGGTACTGGTGCGATCATGGCTGTGCCAGCACATGATGAAAGAGATTATGAATTTGCCAAAAAATTTGATTTGCCAATTAAAGAAGTTGTTTTGGGTGGCAATATTAAAAAAGAAGCCTGGTCTGGCGAAGGTGCTTTGGTTAATTCTGATTTTCTCAATGGTTTAAATGTTGAAGAAGCGATTTTTAAAATAATTGAATGGTTAGAAAAAAAAGGTTTTGGTTTTCAGACTGTAAATTATCATTTGCGCGACTGGGTTTTTTCCCGCCAGCGCTATTGGGGTGAACCGATTCCTATTATAATTTGTCCAAAATGTGGTTATGTGCCGGTTGCGGAAAAAGATTTACCAATTGTTTTGCCAGAAGTTGAAAATTACCAGACAACTGAAAATGGGGATTCGCCTTTATCCATGATTGAGGACTGGGTTAATGTTGAATGCCCGAAATGCGGGGGCGAAGCAAAAAGAGAAACCGATACTATGCCAAATTGGGCTGGCTCGTCTTGGTATTTTTTAAGATACTGCGATCCGCATAATGACAAAGCCCTGGCTGATAAAAAGAAATTAAAATATTGGATGCCGGTTGATTGGTATAATGGCGGTATGGAACACACGACTTTGCATCTTTTGTATTCTCGCTTTTGGCATAAATTTTTATTTGATATCGGCGTAGTGCCAACCCCAGAACCATATGCCAAGCGTACTTCTCATGGCATGATTTTGGCTGAAAATAATGAAAAAATGTCCAAGTCCCGCGGCAATGTTATTAATCCTGATGATGTGGTCAAAGAATATGGCGCTGATACTTTTAGAGTTTATGAAATGTTCATGGGACCGTTTGATCAGCCAACTCCGTGGAGCACGCAGGGAGTCGTGGGCATAAAAAGGTTTTTAGAAAGAGTCTGGGCAATTGGCAATGATTTGGATAATACAAAAAGAGCCTCCTTCGCTTCCACCTACGCTAAAGCTTCGGTGGATAAAAAAGCTTCGGAGGATGAAGGGAGTGACGATGATTTGTTGCGCTTGACTCATAAGACAATTAAACAAGTGACTGAGCAGATTGAAACTCTGGATTTAAATACCTGCATTTCCGCCTTGATGATTTTGATTAATAAATTTCAAGCCGAAGGTTGCAATCAGGAAATATTTGAAATGTGTTTAAAGATTTTATCGCCCTTTGCCCCTCATCTTGGCGAAGAACTGTGGCAAAATTTGGGACATAAGAAGTCAATATTTTTGGAGAAGTGGCCAGAATATGATTCTGAATTAATCAAGGATGAAGTAAAAGAAGTGCCAGTGCAGATCAATGGTAAAATGCGTTGTAAAATTTTGGTCACAGATGATATGCCGGAAAAAGAAGTGAAAAATTTGGCGCTAGATGATGAGCATGTTAAAAAATGGCTGGAGGGGAATGAAGTGAAGAAAGTTATTTATGTGCCGGGGAAGGTAATTAATATTGTGATATAATTCCGAATGCCGAATTACGAATTCTGAAACTTAAAACATATGAATACAGCCCTAGTTATTCTCCCAACTTATAATGAAAAGGAAAATATTGAGAAATTGATTGGGGAAATTTTAGCGCAAAATTTAAATTTAGATATTTTAGTAGTTGATGATAATTCACCTGATGGCACTGGCCAAATAATTGAGGACTTGAGAAAAAACGGGCCTGGCCTCGGCTTGGCTGGGTCTTCTTTATTGAGAGACTGCTTTAAGCCTGGCCAAGACGGGCCTCAACTTTTTATTTTACATCGGGAGAAAAAAGAAGGATTGGGGCGGGCCTATATTGCTGGTTTTAAATGGGCCTTAGCTAATAATTATGAATATATTTTTGAAATGGATGCTGATTTTTCCCACCAGCCCGGATATTTAAAAGATTTTTTAAAAGCGATTAAAGATTGTGATTTGGTTATTGGTTCCAGATATATTAAAGAAGGAGGAACTGTTGGTTGGAGTAAAATCCGCGAATTGATTAGTCGCCTTGGTTGTTTGTACGCGCAAATAATTTTGGGTTTGAAAATAAAAGACTTAACCGGAGGATTCAAATGCTATCGTAAACCCGTTTTAGAAAAAATTGACCTGGATAAGATTCGGTCAAATGGCTATATGTTTCAAATTGAGATGACTTATAGCGCCTTTAAAAATGGTTTTAAAATTAAAGAAATTCCCATTATTTTTTTAGAGCGCAAACTCGGCAAAACAAAATTTAATAAAAAAATTATTTGGGAGGCAATGATAAATTGCTGGAAATTGCGATTTGACTTATAATAAAAGCAGATCTTGGTTTGCAATTTTTCAAAAAATTTGCTATAATTAAGGTATAAAAAATATTTAAAGGTAAAGCCATGCTAAATCTGAGCTGGAGTTCAAAAAACGCCAGAAATCTTAATAATATATATTAAAGAGGAAATTTTATTTTGCCTCTTTTTAATTTATTTAATTTTTTTCTATGAATTTAAAGTCAAAGAAGAAGGAACCATGGTTGAGCCAAGGACATTTAAAATTTATTGCAATTTATGCCGCCTTGGCCATTGTATTAGTAATTAATCAGGTAGTTTTTTCTTATATTTTGAAAGACAGGGAAAATGCCAATGCTTTTTCCAATACTGATATTGGAGATGTTTTCTCTGTTCTTGGAAACCGTGACGTACCGGCTGGGACAAACAATGTTTTGGTCGGCCAATTTATTCCGCCTGATCCCTGGGTACTAGGCAATCCCGGACAGACATGCAATTTTAGACTTGATGATCCTGGTAATAATTGCCTTCAATTGGTTGACGCTGATGGCACTGCCACAGAAGGAGCAGGTGCAGCGAGCGATGGTTCCAAATTAATGTTTTTTGATTGGGTTTTGCCCAGCCAGCCGTTTACAGTTGGGAATTTTTTATTTCATGTCGGTGATAATATTTGCACTGACAGTTATGCTGCGCCGACTTGCGTTTATATTGACAGTGACGGTGATTGCAATTCTTTTACCGGCACGCAATCAAATATTTTAAGTCCGGGCGGAGCTTGCGCTACTATAGCTGACAATCTTGTGGCTGGCGCTACTACACCGCTGTGGACACATACAGAGCTTATAAATAATAATAATGCTTACGACTATAGCGCTACGCTCGGCCAATCAGAGGCGATTTGGATTAGAAATTTAGATCCAGACGATGATATTGTGCAAGGCAGTAGCTGGGATTTGGCATTTGCAAATCAATGGCAAGGGGATGCGCCAGGCGCCTGGACTGCCCAAGATACTTTTTATGATGCCAATACAGACGGCATTTTTAATGGCGCTCTTACTGAGCCTGTATTTATTGATAAAGATAATGATGGCGAATATACTGATGTGGCTAATACGGTTTATGAGGCAGATGGGACCGCTACTTTAGGCGCTGGTACAAATGATGATGTCATCCCAGATGGTACGGTTTTATCACCGCTTTTGCCGGCTGACAATGTTTGCATAAGTACGCTTGGCCTGGGCGGGATTGGCAATATAATTATTTATGTTGATGGCAACGGCGACTGCATTCCGGGTAATGGTGGAACCGATGTTTTAGTCAGAGATGACACAGGGACATTACCACTGACAGTTTCGCCAATACCTGCTCCTGGTTTTGGCACATTCCCTTATGCTTTTATCAGCGCTGCCCAAATTCTCTATTATTATGATGCTGATTCCAGCGTGACATGGAGTTATGTCAATAGCGCAGCGACTACAGAAACTTTATGGGCCAGATTGCAAGGCCTTGACCAATGGCATATTAATAAGGAAGGAGCTACCGGCGTAATAGAAGCTGATGGTACGGCTACGATTGGTGCTGGCGTTGATGATGATGCGCTTACAAATGGCGCTGCTTTAACATATTTACAGCCAGCTGATAATATGTGTGTTTCCAGAAATGCGATAACAACAGCAATTGAAGATATATATATTGATACAAGCGGCGATTGCATCCCTGGCAATGGCGGACTTGATACTATTTTGCAGGATACTACCGCTGATGGGTTAAACCCTGCGACTAGCGGTGGCTTTTGGGCCTCAGGCGCAGGCACTTTTGCTTATTTTGATGGCGCAGTCGCGGCTAATGGGGTCTGGGATTGGGGCGCGAGCGCTGCTTTGACAGAATCAATTTGGATTGAAATATATGGCAATGAAGCTGCTTCTTCGGCTGATACGAATATTTATAGTTATGGTACGGCAATCGCTGGAGATCCATTAACCCAATTAAGCGCAGCAGTCGGCCCTACAAGCGGTGAGCCTTTAATTTATGCTGATGCAGATGGTTTGGCAACACTTAATTCTACAGACACTATTTTAGAAGACAATGGCAATGTCCAGACAGGGATAGCGGGCGTGCCAAACGGAGTTATTGACAGAGAGATAGATACTCTGGCTTATTTTAGTTTTCTAAACGCAGGCACTGCCGTGCCAGGCGCTGAAATAACAAATTTAGCTTTATACGCGGCAGGCGCTGATGATATTTGTGATAATCCGGCGGGTTCGGTTGACGATGTCTTTGTTAATAATTTCACCTGGACAGGCACTGAATGGTCTTTACCGATGATAGGTGAGTTTTCTTCTTTGACAACAGGCAGGTTATGCGTGTCCATGAATGTCAGTCCTGCTACTCCTCCGGGTCGTACATTTATTTTAGCAGTTCCGCAATTGGTGGATAATAAT
This sequence comes from Patescibacteria group bacterium, assembly GCA_041651155.1. Classification (NCBI taxonomy): domain Bacteria; species Patescibacteria group bacterium. Next base: position 19,674 of record JBAZJU010000005.1, read on the forward strand.
TTAAACGGACTTTTTGAGACTGGTGATAATGGCTGGTTTTTCTATTCGTCTAATGATGGCGCTATAGGCGGGAATGCTGTACTCCCAGATACATATACAATTACTGTCGCGCCTAGCTACGGAGGCCGAACTCAAGACACTACCCCGCCCGGGATTTTAACAAATGTTAATCTTAAGGCAGATTCAAGCGGTACTATTACTTTGACCTGGCAAGATCCGACTGATGCTGATCTGAATAATATAGTGATAGATATAACAACAGCAGGACAAACAGCAACTCAAACTGTAAATAAGGGAGTGCAAACTTTGATAGTGAGTGGTGGGAAAGCAGGACAAGAATACTCTTTTAGTTTTAGGTCTGAGGATACCAGCGGTAATTTAAGTCCAAAACAAGTATATTCTATTGTTATTCCTGCAACTGGCGACACAGTCATTACTCAACCGGCAGCCGGTGAAGTTTTACCAACCCCAATCCCGCCGCAAGTTATCTTGCCAACAAATATTAAAATTGGAGATCTTTTAAAAGATGCGGCGACAAAAACTGTTTATGTTGTGGGTAATGATGGTAAAAGGCATGTTTTTCCAAATGGGGCAACATTTTTTACCTGGTTTAATGATTTTTCCTTAGTTAAAACAGTAGGCGATGATATTTTAAGCCAATTGCCTTTTGGCGCAAATGTTACTGTCCGTCCAGGCACAAAACTAGTCAAAATTCAGACAGATCCAAATGTTTATGCAGTTGAACCGGGCGGAATTATCAGAGCAATAAAATCAGAGGCAATTGCCGCAGAGTTATATGGGACAGATTGGGCAGCAAAAATTATAGATGTGCCAGATGTTTTCTTTGTTAATTATGTTAAAGGTCCTGATATCGCAGAAGCAAGCTATCCCGCCGGTTCATTAATCCAGTATCTTGGTTCAAGTGAAATTTATTATATAGATAATATGCTTAAGAGATTAGTGTCTGCCGAAGTTTTTACTAACAATCTATATAATGCGGGCTTCGTGATTAAAAATGTAGCAATTACGAAAGTTTATTCTTTAGCGGAAAATCAGGCCAAATTATCAATCGCTGACATGATGATGTTTAAATAAAAATTCAGATAAAAAAAACCCTGCGCCATACGGCGCAGGGTTTTTTTGCTATAATAAATATAAATGACAAAAGACCTGCCTTCGCAAATGCTTCGGCCTTCGTCGACCATAGTCGGCTACGGCCGACTGCGGTCGGCAGGCAGGCAAAATGCAAAAAACAAATCTTCGTCCCGCCCAGCGGGACTACGGTTTGCGAAGGCAAAAAATTCAAATTATGAAATTCAATACTTAAAATTGGCAATAACATGAATTACTCAAAGATATTTTTTTATTCCTGTCTATTTTTTATTATCGGTGTCTTTGTCCACTCAGTATTGTCCATTGAGGCTTTTGTGATTTATTTAATTCTACTTGTTTCAATCTTATTTTTAATTTTAAGCTTTAAAAATAAATATTTTTTAGTGCTTGGTTTGTGGGGGCTTTTTTTGTTTTTAGGACTCTGGCGTTACCAGCTTTCTTTACCGCAAAAAAATCCAGGTCAGATTTTTTATTATAATGGCCAGGAAGTTCAGATTAGGGGTTTTATTGATAAGGAACCTGACCAGAGGGAAGACAAGGTAAAACTGGAATTAAAAAGCCAAGAAATTTTTCTCAGCAATTCTTGGCAAAAAGTATCAGGAAAAATTTTGGTCACTAATTATTTGTATCCCGAATATAGTTATGGCGACAGACTGGAGTTTACTTGTAATTTATTAAGCCCGGAGAATGTCCAGGGTTTTGCTTATGATGATTATTTAGCGCGCTATGATATTTATTCAACCTGTTATAATCCCAAGATAACTTTGCTAGCTAAAGGTCAGGGCAATTTTGCCTTGTCTGAGATTTTAAAGTTAAAGAGTTTTTTTATTGCCAGGCTGAATTATGTTTTGCCTGAGCCTCAGTCCTCATTTTTAGCCGGGCTTTTGATTGGCGCCAAAAGGGCAATTCCCGGGGATTTACAGACAGCTTTTAGTAAAACAGGAACCACGCATGTTGTGGCAGTGTCTGGCTATAATGTGACAATTATTGCTGTTTTTTTAATGCTCATCTTCCAGAATTTAGGTCTGGGCAGAAAGAAATCCTTTTGGTTGATTATTGGTTTTTTAATTTTCTTTGCTATCATGACTGGATTGCAATCCTCCTGTATTAGGGCGGCTATTATGGGAGGCGTAGTTTTACTGGCAAATTATTTGGGCAGGTTAAGTAAAATTAGAAATGTTTTAGTTTTAACTGCAGTTATAATGATTGCCTTAAATCCCAAGATTTTAGTTTTTGATCTGGGTTTTCAGCTCTCGTTTTTAGCAACGTTAGGCTTAGTTTATTTGAATCCAATATTACTACAAATATTAAAAATTAAAAATTTAAAATTATCCGCCAGAGGCGGAAAAATTGTAAAATTGATTTTCGGCGATTTTTTGTTGACAACTTTATCAGCAATTATTATGACCCAGCCCATAATTTTATATAACTATGGCAAAATTTCTTTAATTGCGCCTGTGGCAAATATTTTGATCTTGCCTTTTGTGCCTCTAGCCATGCTTTTAGGCTTTTTAACTGGAATTTTAGCCATGGTCTGGACTGGATTGGGCTGGGTGGCTGGCTGGAGCGTTTGGCTGGTTTTAACCTATATTATCTGGATTTTGGAACATTTGGCTAAATTGAATTGGGCGTATTTTGAATTGCCGAAAATTAGTGTTTGGGTCATGCTGATTTTTTACGCAATAATTATTGGTTCTATTTGGAGATTTAAAAAATCAGTTTAAGCTTTAAAATTAAGACATGTTTTTATTTAGAGAAATATTAATTCGCCCAGATTAAATGATATAATATAATCATGGAAAGATATTTAAGAAAAATAACCAAAATTTTAGGCAGCGCCTTGCTGATTGTTTTTTTATTAATTGCTTTTACTGCCCATTCGCAGAGCCAGAGGCAGAATCTGGAAATTGATTATCTGGATGTCGGCCAGGGCGATGCGATTTTAATAAAAACTCCTTATCAACAAAACATTTTAATTGATGGCGGGCCTGATAATAAAGTTTTAGCTGCTTTGGGCAAAAATTTGGCTTTTTATGATAAAGATATTGACCTGGTTATTTTAACTCACCCTCACACCGACCATGTTATTGGCTTAATTGAAATTTTACGGCGTTACAATGTTAAAAAAGTTTTACTGACTGAAATTAAAAATAATTCCCCGCCTTATTTAGCTTTTTTAGAGGAAATTAAAAAACAAAACATAATTGCAGAAAAAGCTGACAAGCCCCAGGATATTATTTTAGGCCAGGATCTGGATTTGAAAATTTTATATCCGTTTAATGATATTAGCTCAAAGAATTTTGAGGATTTAAATAATTCTTCAATCATAGTAAAATTAATTTACAAAAATAATTCCTTCTTATTTACCGGTGATGCGGGCTTTCCTGAGGAACAGGATTTATTGGCCAGTAAAGTGGATTTAACTGCCAATGTCTTGAAAGTCGGCCATCATGGCAGTAAATATTCAACGAGCCAGGAGTTTTTAGCAGCGATTCAGCCGCAAGACGCCATAATTGAAGTAGGCGCAAATAATTCTTATGGCCATCCGAATTTGGCAACTATCAATAGATTAGAAAAAAATAATATTAAAATTCTTAGAACTGATTTAAGCGGGACAATAGCAATTATTAGTGATGGGCAGAATATTAAAATAAAAGCCGAGAGATAGAACTCTCGGCTAAAGGCTGTTGTCTAAATGGTAAGTTTCCAGAAAAATTTGTTTTTTGATCTTGGAAACTTGAGACCCTGTATTTAGGGGTCTGCCATTTAAATCAATTAGCACAAAAGAAATATGATCTTTTTCCACATTTTCTATTTTGACTCTCTTGATGTAAATAGAGGGGATGCTAGGGTGCGGGAAAAAGGTGCCTTGAAAAAAACGTTCTGGCATTTTGGCTTGTTTAAATAAACCGCCATGTTCATCTGAAACATCCAGAATAACAAAGTCTTTTTCTTTGGCTTTTATTTGGGCAGTTTGGGCCCAAATATCGCCTGAAATTGGGGCTCCAAACATATTGTCCTCCTTTTTTGAGATTTAGTTGTAATTTAACAGAAAAAAATAATGGCGTCAAATACTTGAAAAGATATTATTTTTTTGCTAAAATGATTATATCTAATATTTAAAAAATTTATATGGAAAAGACTTTAGTTATTATTAAGCCAGATGGGGTGCAGAGAAATTTAATAGGGGAAATTATCAGCCGGTTTGAAAGAAGCGGCTTAAAATTAGCGGCCACGAAATTAGTGCGCGCTGATGACAAAATGGTAGAAAAACATTATACCATTGATCCTGAATGGGTAAAAAAAGTCGGGGTCAAAGCCATTGAATCTTACAAAGAAAAAGGCTTAACCCCGCCTAATGACGACCCGATCGCTGTCGGCAAAGATGTCCTAAATCGTTTAAAAGATTTTATGACTGCCGGTCCAGTTTTAGCCATGGTTTGGGAAGGCAATGAAGCAGTATCTTTGGTGCGCAAGATTTGCGGCTCAACTGAACCATTTAGCGCAGCCATTGGCACAATCAGGGGTGATTATAACCCGATTGAAACTTACCAAATGGCTGATTTGGCTAATCGCGCTATCAGAAATCTGGTTCATGCCTCGGGTACGTCTGCCGAAGCAGCCCAAGAAATAAAGATCTGGTTTAAAAAAGAAGAAATTTTGGATTATAATTTGGCTCGAGATACTATATTATACGATTATACCTGGAAAATTTGATTTGATGCGAGAGGACAAATGACTGGCTATAAAAAATTTTATCTTTTTAATTAAAATTTGCAAATTATAATAAAAATGTCTATAATCGTAGTATAAACGTTTAATTGAAATTTTATGGCTAAAATTAACTTAGAATTTAAGCTTCCAGTCTCTATTTTACGCGAAGGCAAGCAGTATATAGCCTATACGCCTGCTTTGGATTTATCTACCTCGGGGAAAACTTATAAAGAAGCTAAAAAGAGATTTGAAGAAATTGTTAATATTTTTTTTGAAGAACTTATTAAAAAAGGAACTGTAGATGAGGTTTTACAAGATTTAGGATGGAAAAGAGTTCTCTCAAAATGGAATCCGCCTATTGTAATTTCTCAAGAATCGCAATCAATAAGTATTCCCATGTCCAGTTTATGCCACGCTTAACTCCAATACATTGGAAAATTTTTGAAAAGTTTATTTTGTTTGTTGGCTGCAATTTCTCCAGGGAAAAAGGAGACCATAGGGTTTATAGCCGCGATGGATTAAAAAGGCCTGTAGTTATTCCGCGCAGCGGAGATTTGCCCGTTTTTATTATCAGGAATAATTTGCGAGTTTTAAATATTAGTCCAGATGAATATCTGGAGATATTAAAACAATTATAAGGTTTAATTATGACAACCACCAAAGCAATACAACTGCAGAAAATTGATTTAAGAACCAATTTATTAGGCTTATTGCTTTTATTAAGCTGCTTTTTGGTGGTTAGACTTTTTAGATAACAAATTTACATAGATTGTAAATTAAACTAACCGCCAAAAGGCGGTTGGTTTTTATTTAGTCCTTTAAACTAAAAAACCATAAACGAGGAGGGCAACGATGGACGTAATCAGAGTACAGGAATTTCCCCAGAAAAAGGTCTGTAAAAAATGCAAAGCAGATTGGAATGAAAAAAAGAATGCAGATGGCCAGTGCCAAATCTGCGGCTCAACTGAAAGCAAATGGGCTCATTATGACCCTGAAACCAAAGAAATAGTGGTAATGCCGAGATTAGTTGGGCTTTAAGGCTATGTCGGGCGGGTTAAGCTATTTTAACCCGCCCTAAATTTTGCTATTTTAAAAAAATAAGGTAAAATTAAAACAGGAGCAAACAAAAAGAGGAGGAATTAGCATGGCAAAAGAAGGTGATGAAGCAGAAGTATTTTTCATAAGCCAGGGCCGTAAATTAGTAGAAGGTTTTTATGCTTATAGCAAGGAGGCAAAAGCCCTGCAAAGAAAAATTGGATGTTCAGATGTCCGCAGAGGGGCAAGGATTTTTCGCTTGGAGGATATAAATGAGCGATTAATTCCCACGCTTCAGCGCAGGTTGGATGATTTAGTATAGCGATCCCTTATTATTAGACCCTCGGTCGGGGGTCTTTTTTTAACTTTCTTTTAATATTTTAATAATCGTATTTTATGCTATAATTTAAGCATAACTCTTAATTCCAAAATCATGCTTAATCTAAAATCAAAGAGCTCTGTTTTTTTATCCAAGCTAACCATGTCCGCGTTAGTTTTTTTGTTTATTTTTACTTCAAGCCCAGGTTTGGCTTTGGCAGCTGAAGAAGCTGTAAGCCCTGAAGCGCCTGCTGACACAAGTGCTTCAGCTGGATCTACTGATACTTCCACACCAACAACTGACACAACAACCCCCACACCAGCAGAAGCGCCAGCTGATCAGGCGAGTTTGGATGGAGCTAAAGCTGATACAGAATCGCAAGATCAGGGCATGGATACTTTGACTGAAGAGGAAGATCCTGAAAATAGCCCAGAAACAAAAAAAGCCGCTGAGAATAAATTTAATCTTGAGACCGATGGTTCTACTGGTGCTTTAATTTATACTTTTCCTTTAACTATTCCGCCGGGTAGAAATAATTTACAGCCTGATTTGAAATTAGTTTATAACAACCAAAATAACGATAACACTAATATTATTGGTTATGGCTGGTCTCTAAATATCCCTTATATTGAAAGACAACCTAAAATAGGCGTAAATAATCTTTATGATGAAAATTATTTTACTTCTTCTCTATCTGGTGAATTAGAAGATATTAGTTTGACCGATGGCCATCATGGCACCTATGGCTCAAAAGTTGAAAATGGCGATTTTTTAAACTACGAATTTAATGCGAATAATTATTGGGTTGTCACAGATAAAAAGGGAACATTCTATAGGTTTGGTTATAATTCAGGCGCTCGCCAAGATGATCCGAATGACAGCTCTCATGCTTTCAAGTGGATGCTGGAAGAAGTACGAGACACAAATAACAATTACATTAAATATGAATATTATAAAGATGCAGGCCAGATATATCCAGCTGATATTAAATATACTGGCTATAATACAACCGATGGCATTTTTGAAATAGATTTTTTAAGAGAATCAAGGAATGACGACCTGGCTTCTTTTAAAACAGGGTTTGAAGTGACTACCAGTTATCGCATAAATGAAATTCAAGCAAAAATTAATGGCACCTGGGTCAAGAAATATCAATTAGATTATTCTTCTGGTGATAATGGAGTTCGTTCAATGTTAAATACAATTACTGAAACTGGCCAGGATGAGCAGAGTAATACTATTACTTTGCCGACCAATGATTTTACATATCAAACTAAAACAAAAAGCTGGACAGAGGATACGAACTATATAATCCCAGAAACTTTTGTCACCAATTCCTTCCGTGATTTTGGCACACGTATACTAGACATAAATGGTGATGGACTGCCGGATATAATTCGTAGCCAATGTCTCTATAATGGAAATTCATATAAAAAAGTTTATATAAATCAAGGCGACGGCACCGGGTGGGTAGAGGATACTAATTATACTATACCTGTCTGTTTCGTTAGTTCCGGCGGTTATGATACAGGAGCACGGCTGGCTGATATTAATGGCGATGGGTTTGTAGATATTCTTTATGCCTATAGACAATATGATGGTTCAATATATAGCAAAGTTTACTTAAATCAAAACGATGGTACAGGTTGGGAAGAAGATACAAATTGGAGCATACCAGTTGATTTTTGTGGCGGGGGGCATGGCTCGGCCGCTAGATTGAGTGATGTAGATGGTGATGGTCTTGTAGATATTTTATCTTCCCAGTTGGATTATTACCAGCAAATAGTAGATCATGTATATATTAATAAAGGCGACGGTACTGGCTGGCAAGAAGACACAAATTATACAATACCAGAAAGCTTTGTTACTTATTCTTTGCACGATATGGGGACTCGTATAATTGATGTAAATGGAGATGGGTTACCTGATATCCTTCGTTCTCAGCAGGGTGTTTCAGGAAATCCAGATATTAGGCATGTGTATATAAATAAGGGGGATGGAACCGGTTGGGCAGAAGATACTAATTATACGTTACCTGAAAATTTTGTGACATATTCAGGATATGATTTTGGGGTGCGTACAGCAGATATAAATGGCGATGGCCTAGAGGATATTATACGTGCACAAGATGGTATCTCTGGATATCCAGATATTAGGCATGTATATATTAATAATGGTGATGGCACTGGCTGGACAGAAGACACAAACTATACAATTCCCGAAAATTTTGCCGTAACGTCTTGTTTTGGGAATGGTACACAAATAATCGATATAAATGGTGATGATTTAGCTGATATTATACGTGCACAAGATGGTATTCCCGGATATAGTATCCCTGATATAAAAGAGGTTTACATCTCAAATCCCCATAACGCAGATTTGTTATCACAAATTACCCAAAGCAGGGGTGGGCAGAGTAGTGTAGAATACAAAGGTTCTCCCCAATATTTAGACCTTTCTGTTAATTTATTAAATCCGCATTTACAGAAAATTATACAGACCGTCTCTCAAATAGAATATGATGATGGCCTGAATAACACATGGACTGAAAGTTATCAATACGCTGACGGCTTGTATTACTTTTCTGATTATCTTAACCGCAAGTTGGCTGGTTTTGGCAAGGTGACGAAAACTGACGGAGAGGGCAATGTAACCAAGACCTATTTTCACCAGGGCAATGACAGTGATTCAAGCCATGGCGAGTATTCTGATGATGTTTCAAAAATTGGTAAGGTTTATCGGACTGAAAGTTATGACGACAGCGATAACTTGTATTCCAAAACCATAAACAAATGGGAAAATTATGATTTGGGGAATGACCAGGATTTTGTGAAATTAACCCAGACAATTGCTTCCAGTTATGACGGTAATACCAGCCATAAAGATAAGGCAGAAACCTATACTTATGATAATGCGAATGGAAATCTAACAGAGAAAATAACCTGGGGCGAGGTTACTGGTTCTGATAACGGCACCTTTACAGACACCGGTTCTGATAAATACACAACTGATATTGATTATGCCGCCACAACAGGCAGCGCGGTTATTGGCTCACCTTCCCATGAAACAACAATTGACCAGAGCTCAAATAAAATTAAGGAAACAAAATATTATTATGATACTTTAAGTTTGGGTTCAGTTGGGGCAGGCAATTTAACCAAGCAGGAAATGTGGAAATCAGGCACAAGTTATATCAATGCCCAGAAAACTTACAATTCTTATGGCTTGGTGACTGAAGAAACAGATCCACGGGGCAAAACCACTGATTATACATATGATACTTATAACCTTTATCCTGCGAGTGTTACGAATGCTTTAAGTCAAACTAGCAGTTATGCTTATGATTATTCTTCAGGCAAGCCGACTCAGGTTACAGACCCTAATAGCCGGGTATTTCAGACTGTTTATGATGCCCTGGATAGGGTTAAGCAGGAAAAACAGCCTGATTTAACTACGCCAAGCACTTTGGTTGTGAAATCAGAATATACTTATACTGATAATACTGTGCCAACTAAAGTCCAGCAGGCAAATAATCTGGATTCCTCAACTAGTTTTGATATTTATACTTATTTAGACGGGTTTGGCAGGAAAATTCAGGAAAGAAAAGAGGCTGAGGACACAAATACTTTTAGTGTTAAAGATTTTGTTTACAATGATCTGGGCCTGATTGAAAAAGAATCATTGCCGTATTTTTCGTCTGGTTCAAGCAGAACAACTGCCACAACTGACACTTCTCTTTATACCAATTATACTTACGACCCATTGCAAAGAGTTTTAACAGCAATTAACGCGGTTGGCACAACATCCAATACTTATGATGACTGGAAACTGACAATCACTGACGCTGAAAGCAATGTTAAAGATTTATATAAAGATGCCTATGATAATTTGATCCAGGTTGACGAGCATAATGACAGCAACACCTATTCTACTTATTATGAATGGAATGGCTTGTCTAATTTGACCAAAATAACAGATTCGCAGGATAATGTCAGGAATTTTACTTATGATGGCTTGGGCAGAAGATTAACAGCTGAAGATTTGCATGACACGTCTGATTCATATTTTGGCGCTTGGACTTACAGCTATGATGATTCAGGCAATTTAACCTCTCGTTTAGACCCCAAGAGCCAGACAGTCAACTGGACTTATGATGATCTTAACCGCGTCTTGACTGAAGATTACACTGGCCAAACCGGCACAGAAATAACTTATGCTTATGACACTGGCACTGACGGGATTGGCAGATTATATACTGCGACAACTCCGGATGTTGTCACGACTTATGCTTATAATGCTTTAGGCGGGGTTAAAACAGAGAATAAGAATATTAATTCTGCTGATTATTTGACAGAATACGAATATGACCGCCAGGGGAACCAGACTTTGATAACCTATCCCAATGACATTGAAGTAAAATACAATTACAACACGGCCGGGCTTTTAGAAGAAGTTGAAGCTAAAGCATCAGGCGATCCAAGCTATACTGATTTAGTTAGCGATTATGATTATTCGCCATTGGAGCAGGTTGCTTATCAGGAAGATGCTAATGGTGTTAAAACATATAATACTTATGATGCTGCAGAATTGTATCGGTTAAAGGAAAAGATTACGGCTAGTGTTGACGAAGGTGGTTTTGAAGATCTTTATAATATAGCTATGGCTGGTGGGGCTGGAAACGGTAGTAAGTCCTACGAAATTACGAATCCGTATGAATATACGAATAGTTCCTCAGTGAGCTTGCCTGGGATAACTGATAATCCGGTTGTTCAGGGTTTGGGTTCCATTGTCAAAGCAGCCCTCGCCCCCCTTGTCATTCAGAGTGAGCCATTGAAAATGGCGAGCGAAGAATCCTTTACTTCAAATAATCCCTTTTCAGCTGCCTTTGACTTGGGTAACAATGCGAATACTGCGAATGTTGTTAAGGGTTTAGGCTTAATTGTTAAAGCAGCCCTTTCACCCACCTCTGTCATTCTGAACGGCAGTGAAGAATCTGTTACCACCCCTTCTGCTTATTCAGCTGCTTTTGATTTGGGTAATAATGCGAATGCTACGAATGATATTAAGGTTGAACCTAAACTAGACCTCTGGGGCAAGCCAGTTGATTACAAACTACCCAAAGACAAAACCATTTATCTTAAATACGACAAAGAAGCCAAGCCCGGGGAACTGCCAAAGGAAGCCATTGAATTTCTTGATAAGTCTGGCAGTAAAATTAATTCTCCGGAATTAAAATCCATTTATCCTCAAGAAGCGATTGATTATTTTAATTCAGGGCCAAAATCAATTACCGGCAGTTTGTCGGGCGCAGGCGCGTCATTAAGCAAAAATGATTTTCATATGGCTCTGACCGGCACAATGCCCAATCCTTCAACTAATTTGAATTCAGAAAGCAAATGGACAACAGAAAATATTATTTACAACCAGGGGTTTGAAGACGGGTTTAACAGCTGGACCTGGCAGAATAATTTAGACGCCACTCGCCAGGAAGATTGCACTGTTTCTTACGCAGGCGATTGTTCAGAAAAGGCGATTGTTAATACTGCCGGTTCATTTTGGCAAGTGCAATTATCCCAGATTTTACGGCTTGATCAGGATACAAATTACAAATTGCGCTTTAAAGCTAAAGCGTCAACTGCCACCACTTTTAGCTTTGACGCTGAAGAAAACCACAGCCCATATAATCTGCTTGGCTTATGGGCAAGCAATGTTGCGATTGGCACTGACTGGACAACTTATGAATATTCTTTCACTGCCTTGGCCAATGATCAAAACGCCAAAATAACATTTCACCTGGGCGCAAATTCAGCCACTTACTGGTTTGATGAAATTGAACTCATACCTGATACGTTTAACAAAATCAAAAATCCCAGTTTTGAAAACAGCGCTGCTTACTGGGGCTTTACCAGTTTTGGCGGAGGCTATGGCGCAGGCACCAACAGCATTGATTGCGGTTCTCCGGTTGAAGGCAGCTGTGATGACAATGTTGACATCACTGTCACCGGCAATTACTGGGAAGTGAGCTTGTCCCAGCCCACTGCTTTGGACAGTACCAAGACCTATGAATTATCTTTTTACGCCCGCACTGATTCCCCATACGCGCAAACGCCTCATGTTTGTTTGGCGCAAAACCACAGCCCCTGGACTGATTTGACTTCCCTGGTTGGCTTTACCCTGGATAATGGCTGGCAAAAATACGAGGTTGAACTCACCCCGTCTGCGACAGACTCAAACGGCCGTTTGCTTTTCTATCTGGGTGATAATAGTGACGGTATTTACTTTGATGATGTTAAATTAAAAGAAATCCAGCCCACTAAAATTTCCGATTCCACGCCTGAATTTAGCGCGATTTATGATGATGCTGACTCTGGCGATTATGCGACTGATTATCAGATACAGGTGATTAAATACGATGGCGATTGGGACGAGCCGTTATGGGACAGCGGCCAAACTGCGCTGACAAGTTCTGTTTTGGAAGGGGACAGGACAGAAGATATTTCTTATGGCGGCGCTGCTTTACCTCTCAATGGCATGAAATATTTTTGGCGCATTAAACTTTGGGACGACGATGACAATGAGGGCTCGTGGACAAATGGCAAGGATTATTTCGTAATGCAGGGAAAACGCATACAGGATTTGGCGTATACTTACGACAATGTGGGAAATATAGCCCAAATTATTGATGAATCGGAAACCAACACGAAAAAGAAATCAGTGTTTGAATATGATGATTTGTATCGTTTAACCTCTGCAACCATTTCAGATAGTTTCAGCGATTATACCCAGACTTATGCTTATGATTCCTTGGGTAATTTTACCAATAGGTCTGGTTTGGGAAATTATGCTTATGAAGGGAATACAGGAACTTCCTTTGCCAATCCGCATGCGGTTACCACTATAAACAGCGCTGCAAATCTGGACTATGATAATAACGGAAACTTGACCAATTTGCACCTTGGAAGTTTTGTTTTAATCGGTGCGGATTATGATTATAATAACAGGATAATTGAAACCTTGAGGCCAAATAGTCAGACCAGTACTTATAAATATGATCACTCAGGCCAGAGAATAGAGCAGAATATCAGCTCTGGCGCAAAAGTAACTGTTTATCCTAATAAGTATTATGAAAAGACGACTGAAGGGGAAACCGTAAGTGAAACATTGAATATCTATTCTCATGATCAGCTAATTGGCACAGTGCAAGCTTCTGGAAGCAGTTTTAATCTGTATTTTGTACATCCTGATCATTTAAATAGTTCATCGGTAATGACCAACTATGATGAAACGGGAAGTGTGGATCAGGTGATTGATTATACGCCTTTTGGAGGTTTGCGATTTAATGAACAGAATTCTAGTCAAGATATTGAGAGAAAATTCACAGGGCATATAGCGGACGACAGTACTACTTTGCAGTACTTTGGGGCAAGGTATTATCAAGGGGATGTGGGACGTTTTTGGAGTGAGGACCCTGTGTTTTTGGATATTGGAAATTCAGGCTCCAAGAAAGTTTGGGGCGAGAGTCTGGCTAATCCTCAAGGGTTGAATTCTTACAGCTATGTATTAAATAATCCATTAAGGTTAATAGACCCATTGGGCTTACGGCCATTATCAGAGCATGAAACAGCAGTTGCTATGCAAATGCAAAGTTTATGGAGTTCAGGGGCAAGTAGCGGTTCATCAGGAGCAGATGTTTTTAGAACCGCATATAATACATATGTTAATACTATTCAAGCTTTGCCTGAAGGCGGAGATCCTCAGAACTTTACCATTACAAATGACGCAATGTTTAAGTGGTATGATAATCAAATGGGCTATACCGATTGGTCATATGGGGCTAAGATTAAAAGTGATTATTATACTTCGATATCTAAAAATTGGAAATGTAATTATTTTGTAGCTGAGACACTTAAGGATTCAGTGGGATATAAAAATAATATGCATACCGATTGGTTAGATATTACTAGACGTCCACCTTTAGCCACTGACTGGGTTCATAATAATGTTAGCGGTTTTAGTTCGGTTCAAACTCCTGGAATGGGAGATGTGATTTCTTTTGATAATGAAGATGGCAGTTATCACGCTGGCATTTATTTTGGAAGTAATTTATACATTTCAGCCACTGCTACAGCTGAATATCAAAATGGAAATGTAGCTGATGGTGTTATTATTAAACCAATACCAACTGGTCATCCAATTAATTATAATAGATTAAATCATTAAATTTATGAAAAGAAATAAAATGACAATAATAACGATAGTAATAGTAATTTTATTCCTTGTAATTATATGGGGTGTGTTTTATACACCTAAATATAAAGGTGCAGAGCTGAAATTTAATCAACTATGTGTCCTCGCGGAAAAAGGAGATCAAGTCTCCATCTTATGTAATAAAGATAATAACTGGTTTGAGAAATTTATAAAACAAGGGGAAGTTTGGCAATTAGTTAACGACAAGGAAATTAATATTTCAGAGTACAAGTATTTAACTGGTCAGGAAATTAAAAATAAAAATTTAGACAATTTATTTGTAGGTGAAGGAGGGTATGTATTTCATGAACCATTGAAAAAAATGATAAAAGATAATAATAGATATAGATTTTCTGTCGGAATAGGTTTGGAGGGATTTTCTGAAGATTTATCTGCAAGTTATATCGTGTTAAGAATTTATAAAGATTTTAAAGAATATACTTATGGATATGAATTAAAAAATGATAAAGTAGGATCGATTATTAGCTTTTATTACAGTATCATTTATTAATTATGTCAGGTACTATTTTTGTTCATTGAAATCATTTTAATAAGAGGATTATTTTATTATGCAGGGCAAAAGAATTCAGGATTTGAGTTACACTTATGATAATGTGGGAAATATCACTCAAATAATTGATGAATCAGAAACTAACACAAAAAAGAAATCAGTGTTTGAATATGATGATCTTTACAGATTAACTTCAGCAACCATATCGGATAGTTATAATGATTATACGCGAACTTACAGTTATGACTCGTTGGGGAACTTTGATAGCACAGATTTAGGGACTTATTCTTATGAAGGAAATACCGGGACGAGTTATGCCAATCCGCATGCTGTAACTGGAATTGGTTCAGCCGCTGATTTGGAATATGACAACAACGGAAACTTGACCAATTTGCATATTGGAAGTTTTGTTTTAATCGGCGCGGATTATGATTATAACAATAGGATAACTGAAACTTTAAGGCCTAATAGTCAGACAAGTACTTATAAGTATGATCACACAGGAGAAAGGATAGGGCAAGATACGGGGACAAAGGATACAATTTATGCGAATAAGTATTTTGAAGAAACAACTGAAGGAGCGAATACGTCCGATACCATGAATATCTACGCCCAGGGTCAACTGCTTGGTACTGCAGAATCAGATGGCGAATCATTCAATCTTCATCTTGTTCATGGCGATCATTTGAATTCGTCTTCAGTTATGACTGATTTTGACACAAATGCGGCAGTGGATCAGGTGATTGATTACTATCCTTTCGGGGGAATAAGGTTCAATGAACAAAACAGTACGACTGACCAGGGACGTAAATTTACTGGCAAGATAGGAGATTCATCAACGACACTTCAATACTTTGGCGCAAGATATTATCAGGGAGATGTTGGGAGGTTTTGGTCAATTGATCCTTTATTTTTAATCGCCGGAGACAAACAGTTTAAAAATATTGCAGGATATGATTTAATCTATTATTTAAGCGAGCCTCAAAATTTAAATTCTTACAGCTATGTTACTAATAATCCTCTGAAATATGTGGATCCTTTAGGTTTGGATAAATATATTAACACCAAAGGTGAAACAGTTAAGGATACTGGTAATGGAGATAAATCTTATTACGAGCAAGACGATATTAATATGTTAAATCAAAATGCTAGTTACATGGAACAGAATAAACTTAATTTTTCTAAATTTTATGATCAAGTTAGGTCTGGGGGCGATTGGGATTATAAGCAACAAGATAGGGAATTTTTCTTTAATGGCTCATTATATAGTAGTGAAGATTTTGGTAATTTAAATTATGGCTATTGTGGCACGGCAGGTGGATTTAGTAAGGGGTTATTAAAAGATATGGCAGGCGTAGTAAGTATAAAGACCACCAAAAATTATAGTGATTTAGTGAATTATGGTATTTTAAACAATTTCGATCAGCCAATTGATGTCACTAATATTAATCTTGGAGTTAAGACGTATATGTCTACGCATAAAAATGACTCTACCTTTACGGCGAAAACACAGCAGTTAGTCTATCATACAACATTGCAACCGTTATTTTTTAGAACTGTGGGCCTTGAATATATGGCTTATAGGGCTTTTCTTAATCTAATTAAAAACTAATATATATCTTATGAAACAATTACTCTCTATATATAAAATAATAATGTTGATTCTCATTGTAGTATTTTTACCACTCGGTCTTATTTTTGGTATAAGATGGTATATATTTGGCGACACAGAGAAAAAATTAGATTTAACCCCATATGAGGCTACATTATTAAAAAATCAGAATGAGTTTTCAATGATTGCAAAAGATTTGCACGCAAATGGAATACACGAATTATGCATGAAGGGAAATGATTTTAAGATAAATGGCATTGTGATGAATTTTGTCGAAAATTATTTTTATTCTCCGTCTACTCTTGGTTCGCTGAAATTAACAAAGGAACAAGCCTTGTCAAAAATTAGTTTAACAGTAGATCAAATAGGGGATTATAAAAATTTTTTTAATTCTTATGTATTTTTAAAATGTATTAAAGAGGACTTAAATCTTAAAATCGGTAAAGAGTACTCTCTGATATTTGAGGTAAATAATTATAAGGGTTTTACTTATATTTCTGATGGTTCAATTACGCAAAATTTTAGACAAGATATTTTTGATAAAAAATATAATAAACTTGATAGGATTGATGGAACTAATTGGTACGAATTTACATACAAAAATAAATATGGGATATAGAAATGATACTGCCACTTCCTTTGCCAACCCGCATGCGGTTACCACTATAAACAGCTCTGCAAATCTGGACTATGATAATAACGGAAACTTGACCAATTTGCATATTGGAAGTCTTGTCCTGATTGGGGCTGACTATGATTATAATAACAGGATAATTGAGACATTGAGGCCAAATAGTCAGACAAGTACTTATAAGTACGATCACACAGGAGAAAGGATAGAGCAAGATACGGGGACAAAGGATACAATTTATGCGAATAAGTATTTTGAAGAAACAACTGAAGGATCAAGTACGATTGATACCATGAATATTTACGCGCAAGGGCAGCTTTTAGGTACGGCTACGTCTGATGGAAGCAGTTTTAATCTATATTTCGTAAATTCAGACCATCTAAATTCTTCAAGCGTAATGACTAACCTTGATGAAACTGGATCAATAGACCAGGTAATAGATTATTATCCGTTTGGTAGTATCAGGTTTAATGAACAAAACAGTGCGACTGACCAGGAACGTAAATTCACTGGCAAGATTGGAGATTCATCAACCACACTCCAATACTTTGGTGCACGTTATTACCAGGGGGATGTGGGGAGGTTTTGGACAGAGGATCATGTTTTCCAGGAAATTGGAGGTGAAAAATTTTACAAATTAGTGGATAATAGTTATCAGGGTGAAAAAGATAAAAAGAAAAAACTGCTTGAAAAAGTAATTTCTAACCCGCAGGGTTTGAATAGTTATTCGTACGGTAAAAATAATCCAATGAATAGGATTGATCCGACTGGAAACATGGATGTGCATACAGAAAATGCAACACCCGAACAAGTTAAACAATTTAACGAGGCTTTAGCTCAGTTACAAGTAAATGCTGCTAACAATCAGGATATGCAGAATTATTTTAAAATGTTCGGAGTTGATATTAATGAAGAATTGAAAAATAATGGTAAGGGGGTTGACGTATATATAGGTAGAGAAAATAAGACAGGCTTTGATTCCAAAAGTAATTATTCGAACTTTTGGTTCTTTAATTCTATAGATATTTTTTCTAATGCATTTACAGATACAAATAATATCCAACATGCATTAATGCACGAAATGGGACTTTGGGCCAATGATGTAGGATCTTGGTGGGGTAATTTAAATCCCGATGCGAGTTCATACAAGAATGCAAATAATAAATTAAATACTTATATAAAAGACATTCCTAGACTTGAATTGACAATTGGATTTGAAAATATTTATGGATTTATGTCCGAGATTATTACATTCGGCGATATTAGATAAATAATTAACTAAATTTTTTATGAAATTATTAAAACATAAATTAATTTTAATTAGTGCGATCATTATAATTATAATTTTGTTGACTTTTATGTTGTCTAATTTAAAACCGTATTTAGCTTTAATTTTAGCAATTATTATAGCATTCTTGATGGTTTTGGGATTTCAGTTAAAATGGAATTCTACTATAAAAGTTTTACTTATCCTATCTATGTGTGCAGCTGTAATTTTTATAATTTTTCCTATAAAGGTTGTTTTTAGTCGGACACAGTTTTCTTTAGTTACTATTATGCCGATTTTGTATGGATTGCCCACTACGGAAGGATGGCAGAAAATTGATAATGGGGAATATTTTCCAGGTGGTTCTGTAATTAGTATCCTTGATCCAAAGTATGTAATTATTGTAAGAAAGTAATTTTATATCCTAGTTATACTTATGCCTAAAAAGATGAATTAAAGTGATATAAAAAATTTGAGGGATTGGAAAAGTAAATTAATTTTTTTTGTCCTTTGAAACCATTTTAAAACGAGGATTATTTTATTGTGGTCGGGAAGAGAATCCAGGATTTAAGTTATACTTATGACAATGTAGGAAATGTAACTCAAATAATTGATGAATCAGAAACTAACACGAAAAAGAAATCAGTGTTTGAATATGATGATTTGTATCGTTTAACCTCTGCCACCATTTCAGATAGTTACAGTGATTATACCCAGACGTATGCTTATGATTCTCTGGGTAATTTTACCAATAGGTCTGGCTTAGGTAATTATGCTTATGAAGGGAATACTGGGACTTCCTTTGCCAACCCTCATGCGGTAACCACTATAAACAGCGCTGCAAATCTGGACTATGATAATAACGGAAACTTGACCAATTTGCATATTGGAAGTTTTGTTTTAATCGGCGCTGATTACGATTACAACAACAGGATAATTGAAACCTTAAGGCCTAATAATGAAACGCAAACCTACAAGTATGACCATTCTGGGCAAAGGATTGAGCAGAATATAGGTGGCGGGGGCAAAGTGATAGTATATCCAAATAAATATTACAACACGACCACTGAAGGTGAAAATGCAAAGGAAACACTTAATGTTTATGCTCATGATCAATTAGTCGGTACTGTAGAAGTTGAAGATAGCAGTATGAATTTATACTTTGTCCATCCGGATCATTTGAATTCATCTAGCGTAATGACAAATTTTGATGAGATGGGAAGTGTTGATCAAGTTATTGATTATACGCCTTTTGGAGGCCTGAGATTTAATGAACAGAATTCAGGTCAAAATATTGAAAGAAAGTTCACGGGGCACATAGCGGACGACAGCACGACCCTCCAGTATTTTGGGGCGAGATATTATCAGGGGGATGTGGGACGCTTCTGGAGTGAGGACGCAGTTTTCCAGGAAATTGGAGGGGAAAAATTCTACAAATTAGTGGATAATAGTTACCAGGGCGAAAAAGATAAAAAGAAAAAACTGCTTGAAAAAATTATATCAAATCCGCAGGGTTTGAATAGCTATTCATATGGAAAAAATAATCCAATGAATAGAATTGACCCTACTGGTAATATTGATAAGAAGTCGGATGGAGCAACCAAAGAACAAGTTGAACAATTTGATAAAGCTTTAGCTCAATTACAGGTAGACGTTGCTAATAATCCGGAAATTCAGACATATTTTAAGTTGTTCGGGGTAGATATTAATGAGACCTTAAAGGATAATGGGAAAGGCCCAGACGTTTATGTTTGTAAGCAAACAACTGAAAATTGGGATGGACATTATGACCCGTGGTTTAATGATATATATTTGCATCCTGCTGCTTATGCAAACAATTCAGTGAATTATACTCTAATACATGAATTGGGGCACTGGGCGAACGATGTCGGTAAGTGGTGGGGAAATCTTAACCCATCTTTAAACAATTTTCCGCAAGTAAATTCAAAGTTGAATCAGTATTATAAAACCGATCCTGGTCTTCAAATTGATGTTGAAATTATGGATAAAGGTCCTTATGGATTTGCCGCCCCCATTATACTGTATGGCGAATACGCTCCTTATTAATTAATTTTTATCATTATGAAAAAAATTATAAAGATCGCCTTGTTAATAATTTTTATTATCTTATTAGTCTGTTTGTTTCTCTATATATATTTTATAAATCTGAATAAAGTTGTTGTTTTCGAAAATAATCAAAAGGCAGAATATTATGTGCATGAATATTGGGTATATAAAGAGATTAAGGATAATAAATCATATATCGATATAGCATTAGGACTTCATAGGCCTTGGTCGATTAAGTATCTTCATACCCTACCCAAATATGAGAGAGTTGCAGTTTTACATTTAGTTTTTAATGGTAATATCTTAGAAGAATCTAAATATTTTTTTCTTAAGCTTTCTAGCCTAAATGATAAAGATAAAATAATAAATTTGGTAGGTGTCGCGCAGCTAAATAATACCTATTTATCGAATATAAATTTAGAGGGGAAGGAAGATAATAATTCACAAGTGGGGTACTATTTGAAAAAAATTAATTTAATCAATGCTAAAAGCATTGATGTCGATGCGGAATCATATTGGTTTGCTCAAGGAAAATAATATGAAACGAATTTTTTGCATCATTTTTATCCTTTTATTCCTATTCTCTCCATTGGCTGTTTTCGCTCAAGCAGAGAGCTTTCCTGCACCTATTGATACCCAAGTCTGTGTTATTCCAGTCTATCTTTTTGCTACCCAAGAAGGGGGTGCTTTAGCCATCACGCCAGTCGCCGAAAACCAGTATTTATATGCTTATGCTACATCTGCTGAAAAAGTGGAAACTGGCCTCATAAACCCCACAGGAACTGCGACAGCAGACCAATCCTCAACAGAACTCGGAGACCAGCCAATCATTCCCATGGGTTTGCTTTTGGTCGCTGTGGGTTCTGATCCTGATGCCGTAAACTCATTCTTGGAAACTGGAGAGGGTGTTGGCCAGCGGATTTTCACGGGGCACATAGCAAACTAATGCTAAAAAGAGATTCCTTTTCTGGGGGTCTTTTTTTGTTTTCTTAAAATCTCAAATTATGCTAAAATTAAAATAGGATTAAATATTATTAAATCCTTTATTTTATGTTATCCAGCCAGAAATTAAGAGAGATTTTAGTTAAGCCGGGCTATATTAAAGAGCTTGATTTTAGCACAGCCCAAAAAGAGGCCAAGCTCAAGAAATTAAGCCTGGAACAGGTTTTGGTTGATAATGGCTTAATCAAGGATGAGAATTTGGGGCAGTTAATTGCCGAAGCTCTGCAATTTCGCTATGTGAGTTTGGCCAAAAAGACTATTAAACCGGAAATTTTAAAGATTATTCCGGAAATTGTGGCAAAAAAACAGCTGATCATTGCTTTTGATAAAAATAAAGACGGTCTGTTTGTGGCTATGAATAATCCTGATAATTTGCAGTTCCAGCATTTTTTGGCCAAAAAAACTGGGGATAAAATAATTCTATTTTACGCCACCCAAAAAGATATTTTAAAATCTGCCAGGCTTTATCACAAAGAACTTAAGGAGGAATTTTCAGATTTGATTTTAAAGCATTTAAAACAGGTTAAAACAGGCGGTGATGAAAAATTGCCGATCATTAAAATTGTTGAGTCCCTGATAAAATACGGTTATGAAAACCGCGCCTCAGATATTCATATTGAACCGCATGACAATGACACTCTTATTCGTTTTAGAATTGACGGAGTTTTGCATGATGTCTTATCAATTCCTAAAGAATATCATGACATGATCGTGTCCAGAATAAAAATCATGTCTAATTTACGCACTGATGAACACAAAAGCAGCCAGGATGGCAAATGCAGATTTAATTTAGCTGATGAAAAATTGGATATCAGAGTTTCTGTTGTGCCAATCATTGAGGGCGAGAAAATTGTGCTGCGCTTACTCTCCAAAAAAACCAAAGAATTAAATTTAGAAAATTTGGGTTTAAGTAAAGCTGAAGCTAAAAAAGTAACAGAAGCCATCAAAAATCCTTATGGCATGATTTTGGCAACTGGCCCGACCGGATCTGGCAAAACCACGACTTTGTATGCGATTTTAAAGATTTTAAATAACCGCGATGTTAATATCTCCACAATTGAAGATCCCGTTGAATATGATGTTGAAGGCATTAACCAGATTCAGGTGGATAGCGAAACCAATCTGACTTTTGCCAAAGGCTTAAGATCTATTTTAAGGCAGGATCCTGATATTATTATGGTAGGTGAAATCAGAGATGAGGAAACAGCGAAAATTGCCATTAATTCAGCCATGACCGGGCATTTAGTATTATCAACTCTGCATACTAATGATGCCGCCACAACTTTGCCTCGTTTGCTGGATATGAAAGTTAAACCGTATTTAATTGCTTCTACCGTGTTAATTGCTATTGCCCAGCGTCTGGTCAGAAAAATTTGCCCCAATTGCATTAAAAGTTATAGCTTACCAAGCGAGGAATTTTTAAAATTAGTTCCCAAAACTATTGGTTCAAAATTTACTGATGGCAAAACAAAAATTACTCTTTATAAAGGCGAGGGCTGTAAGTTGTGCCATAAAACAGGTTATTTGGATCGGCTGGGAATTTTTGAAGTTTTAACAGTCAGTCCGGCCATTCGTGATTTAATTGTAAAAAAAGCTACAAGCCAGCAAATTAAAAAACAGGCAATTGATGAAGGCATGGTCACCATGTTAGAAAACGGGCTTGAAAAAGCTCTTTTGGGCTTAACCACTCTGGAAGAGGTTTTAAGAATAATAAAATAAATATGAATGAGGGGAAAGAATTTAAGTATTTAAACTGGCACATTAATTTCGGTTTTAATGTGGAAAAGATTTTATTTGCCAAAACTTTAGCCACGATTTTAAATTCAGGCATTAATATCGCTGATGCTTTGCGCATTGTGGAAGCCCAGTCAGTCGGCCAATTTAAGCTTATTGTGGCTAATGTCAGAAAAGGCGTGGAAAGCGGAGAAAATTTAGCCAAAGCTTTAGCTAAATATCCCAGATATTTTAATCCAGTTTATATTGGCTTGGTTAATGTGGGTGAAAAAACAGGGCGTTTAGTGGAATGTTTAAATTATGTGGCCGAGCAGCAGGAAAAAGATCTGGAATTATCGCGCAAAGTCCAGTCAGCTTCACTTTATCCCATGATTGTCTTTGCGTGCTTAATGGCTCTGGCCGCGCTTTTGAGCTATTATATTTTGCCCCAGCTGATTGTGGTTTTCAATTCATTTAATATGCCTTTGCCCTGGACCACAAAATTGCTTTTAGCCGTCGCTCAGATTATCAGGGATCATGGGATTTTAATTCTAGTTTCAATCTTGGCATTTTTAATTTTTGTCAGGTATTTAGTCAGAACCAAAACAATCAAGCCCTATTGGCAGGCAGCTGGCTTAAGCATTCCTTTTTTCGGGGAACTGATCAGAAAATTAAACTTAGCGCGTTTTTGCTTGATTATTGGCGTGCTTTTAAAAAGCGGTATCCCGCTAAATGAAGCTCTTGATATCGGCATTGAGAGTTTAAGCAATGAAGTTTACAAAATTCAGCTTAAAAAAGTTAAAGCCAGAGTAGTGGCCGGATTATCATTGGGCGAAGCAATTGAAAATTTAAATAAGCCTGATTTATTTCCCAAAGTAGTGTCGCAAATGATTAGCGTAGGTGAGCGCACAGGCACTTTGGAAAAAAATATTTTATACTTGTCTGATTTTTACCAAAAAGATGTTGATAATATCAGCAAGAATTTATCCAATGTGCTGGAGCCGATTTTATTGATTGCGGTCGGATTAGTCGTGGCCTTAATTGGCGTGGCAATAATCTCCCCAATTTACGAATTTATTTCAACACTTAGCCACTCGATATAAATGACAAATAAATTGCCAATTTCAAAATTTCAAACTTCAAATCCAGGATTTACTTTAATAGAATTATTAATTGTGATTGGAATAGTAGTTTTACTGGCTGCTATTTTTTTGCCTATTGGCCTGAATTTTTATCAGATTCAGGTTTTAAATCAAACCAATGACCAGGTCATCTGGCTTTTAAAACAAGCCAGAAGCAGTGCTTTAAGCCAAAAGAATAATTCTGCATTTGGCCTTTATTATAATAATCAGCAATTAACTTTATATCAGGGCGCAAGTTATGAGGCAAGGCAAGTAGATTTTGATGTAAATTATAAAATACCCAGTAGTGTTAAAATTGAGGGCTTAAGCGATATCAATTTTAGTTTGGCTCAAGGTTTGCCCGGCCAAACTGGCACAATAATTTTAAGCTCTAATCAAATTACCAAAACAATTACGCTTAATTCAATCGGTCTGATTGATTATTAATTATGAAAAATAAAAATGGTTTTACTCTAATTGAAATTCTGCTGGCAGCGGCTATTTTTTTAATTATTTTTTTAGGCGTTAGTTTTTTAATGCTTGATAATCTTAATTTTAGTTTTAATAATCAGGAAAGAATAAGGGCTGAATTTTTAGCTCAAGAGGGAATTGAAGCCACTAAGGCGATTGCCGATAATAATTTTAAGGATTTAACTGATGGGAGCCATGGTTTGGCTATAAATAATAATCAGTGGCAGCTGACTGATGCAGCCGAAAACCTTAATCAAACATTAAAAAATGGCCAGCGCCAGATTATTATTAGTGATCAGGACACGAATTTAAAAAAAGTTGAAAGTTTAGTGACCTGGCAGGATATTAAAAATAATTCTAAAGAAACTTCATTGCTGACTTTTTTAAGCAACTGGCAGAGAACTTTAGGCGGGGATTGGTCAGAGCCGGTTGTGGATGGCTTTTATGCCATGGTCTCAGAAGCACGTTCTGTTTTCCATGTGGGCAATTACACTTATATCGGCGCTTTGAATTTTAAAGATGAGCCTGATTTTTATGTTTTTGACACTGCTGATTTAAAAAATCCCGCCTTAGTTGCCACTTTGGATTTAGGCGCTAACACTTGGGCCACGATTAATTCTATTTATGTGGTTGGCAATTATGCGTATTTAGCCACTAATATAAATGGCCGGGAATTTGTTGTTTTAGACATTAGCGATCCGCAAAATCCAATTGATGTTGCTCATCAGACAACGCAAACCTTAACCGACGCCACAGGCATCCATGTTTCAGGCGATTATGCTTATCTGACTAATTTATGGAAAAAGAACCAAAAACAGCTTTATGTTTTTAATATTGCCAATCCATTAAACCCCGATTTTGTGTCCAGAATTGACCTGGCTGACTCAGCCTATAATTTAACTTTCCAGAATAATTACGTTTTTGTGGCTAGCGGCAAAGATGACCAGGAATTGCAGATTATTGACGTGGCTGATCCTCAAGGCTCTACTCTCTATACCAGCTTAGATTTGCCAGGCGCAAATGATGCTTATGATGTTTATGTTAAAGATAATAAAGGTTATCTGGTTAGAGCCGCAGGCACTGACAGTTCTGAATTTTACATTTTAGATTTAAGTAATTTGCAATCCCCGCAAATAATCAGTTCCTTAAAATTAGCTTCTAATTTCAGGACAGTTTATGCTTTTGGCCCGGCCTCGGCCGAGACGGGCGATAAATATATGTTTGTAGGCGGTGATCTGGATAAAGAGCAATTTCAGGTCATTGATATTTCAGATTTAAATAATCCCAGAGTAATTTCAACTTTAGATATTAATGGCATTGTTTATGATTTGGTGACTGATGATGTGGCAGCCTACCTAGCTGTGGGCGGCGGGTTAACAGGCTTTAATGGTTTAAAGATAGTGGTACCGGGGCCATAATTTTCATTCAGCCGAAGAGGCGATTTGCAAATCGCCTCTTCGGCTGTGGAATTTTTAATTATATGGATAATAAACCTAAAAAACAAAAAGGCTTTAGTTTGATTGAGCTGATTTTATATCTTGGGCTTTTGGCTTTTCTTTTTTCAGTGTTATTTGTTTTTTTCCAGCAGACGATTTATGCAAAGGCCAAAATAAATGATAAGATTGAACTGGTTGATAGCGGCCAGTTTGCCTTAAATAAAATTGTTTGGTATCTCAAGCAGGCTGAGAGTGTAAATTCACCAGCCATTGGTCAGAGCCAAAATACCTTATCTCTAAATTTGGCTGACCAAACACAAAACCCAATAGAATTTTTGCTGGAAAATAATGTTTTATTAATGAAAATTAGTTCTAATCAAACTGTGGCGCTGACAAGCAGTAGAATTAAAGTTAATCAAATTACGTTTTCAAATTTTGCTTTTTCCGCCAATAGTCCAATTATCCAAATACAAATGGAATTAGCCAGTGCAAGTCAGCTTTGGAAAAATCAGCCGATTAAGCTGCAGACAAGCGTTAATATATCCCATTTGGGCGCTGGGGATGAAGAATTGGGCGGAGAGCAATGTTCGGAAACAGAAATTATTCTGCAACCAACCGGTAATATAATCGCGCCAAAAGGCGATTTGGAATTAAAAGTAGTTGGTTCAGAAATCACTTATGGAGCTGGCGGTCCGCAAGTTGATGTTGATTCTAAGATCTGGCTAGATAACAATTTGCTGACTTTATTCGGCGGTGAGCCAGTGAATGGCGGCGAGCTATACACAGCTAGTTTATCTGCCCGGACCAATGTAGCGGTCAGAGCTCATGCGCAATACAGAACTATCTTCAGCCAATATTATGATTCAAACACAGGCTCCCCTCATGTGAAAGTTTTAAAAGATGGGGATGATTTGCCAAACACGCCTGTTTTTGGCAATCAGACTCCTTTACCCGCACTTTTGGCGCCCTTTATAGATGCAAATAGGAAAATCAGCATTTTAGATAAGCAAATTTTGATGCTTTTTGAATTTGGCGATTTAAATTCTGCTGCTGCTGATTTTCAGGATCTGGTCGTCTTATTTACTTTTACTCCTGATAATTCAATCTGCAATTAAATTATGATATTATGAATAAGCCAGGGTTAGTAGAAAAAGTGAAAAACGGCTATATTGCTCTAATTTCTTTAATTATTATTGGCGCCATTGTTTTAATCTCTGTTTTGGCTTTAACTTTTATCACCATAAGCCAGACCCAGAATATGATCAGCCAGAATCAAAGTTTAAAAAGTTATTATCTGGCCAATGCTTGCGCTCATTATGCGATTTTGCAATTACAAGACAATGTTAGTTATGGCGGAAATGAAACAATTGAAGTTGATAGCTACAATTGCCAGGTTGAGCAGATTTTAGACAGTGGCAATGCCAATCGGATCATTAATACAAGCAGCAACGTAGCTAGCAGCAATGCAAAAATTCAGGTAATTATTTCCCAGCTTAAGCCCAGGACAATCATAAGTTCCTGGCAGCAAATTTATTAAAAATAGTATGTCAATTTTCCAGCAAATCAAAACCAAATTCCAAGCTAAATTTCCCATGGTGGCTGTTGATATTTCTGATAATTCCATGGAGTTAATGCAGTTAAAATCAGGGCCGGCAAAACCGCAGATTAGATCATCTTATCGCCAGGTGCTGAAAGCCAATTTAGTAAAAAATGGGGAAATTATTGAGATTGACAAAGCAGCTGAAATTTTAAAACAGGCTTTTAATTCAGCTTTGCCAAAATTTAGCACAAAGTTTTGCCTTCTATCTTTGCCTGATAAGCAGTCATATTTTTTATCCCTGCATCTTAAAAGCCGGGCTGGAAATCTGGGAGATAAAATCAAGAAGTTGGCTCAGGAAAAATTGCCAGTTGATTTGGCAACTTGTTATTTTGATTATTCGCTGACTCGTTCTGATAAAGAAGGCCAGGAAGTTTTTTTCGCAGCTGCAAGCAAAGATTTGGTTGAGCAATACCAGGAATTATTTACCAAGGCAGGCCTTTATCTGGCAGCCATGGAATTTGAATCAGCTTCATTAGCCCGTGCCTTGTTGTCTGAAGAAGATTTGGTTAAGCCAATTTTGATTGTTGATTTGGGGGCAGTGGCAACTGATATAATTCTGCGCGATCAGCATGGTTTTCGCGATCAGCTTAATTTGGTTTTTGGCGGTTATTATTTGACCAAAAAAATAGAAGAAAATTTAAATCTGGAATTTAAAGAAGCAGAACAGCTTAAGAAAAAAGAAGGCTTGAATCTGCGCCAAAACAATCTGGATAAAATTTTAGCTTTGAGTTTTAACGACTTATGCTCGGAAATTACCAATATAAAATCAGCTTATGAAAAACGGACAGGCCAGAAAATTGAAAAACTAATTTTAGCAGGGGGCACGAGCTTGCTTGCGGGCTTGCCGGAATTGTTGCATCAAAAATTACCCGGCTTACAGGTTGAAATGGGAGATCCAACCAAGCAATTAGATTTTTATGCAAAGAACCTAAAAAATGATAAAATATTATATAGCAATGTCATTGGCCTGGCTTTAAGGGGGCTCAATAAAGAAAGTCTGAACCAGGGCATTAACTTAATTAAAATTAATTAATAAAAACCCTATGAAAAAACAAAAAGGTTTTACGCTGATTGAACTTTTGGTGGTGATTGGCATTATTGCGATTTTGGCAGCGATTGTGATTATCGCTATTAACCCCGCCCGCCAGTTTGCCTTGGCCAGAAACGCGCAACGCTGGAGCAATGTCAACACGATTATTAACGGTGTCTGGCAATATGGCGTTGACAATCAAGGCACTTTGCCTGCAACGATTACTGCAACGTCAACCGAAATTTGCAGAACAGGAGCAGCTAGCTGTACTGGGTTAGTGGATTTGTCGGTTTTGACTGAGAATGGCACTTACGTGGTGGCTATTCCTAATGATCCCAAAGGAGCATCAACCAACGGCACTGGTTATTTTATCAGCACAACCAATGGCCGCGTGACTGTGACAGCGCCGAGCGCAGAATTAGATGAAACAATTGAAGCTACTCGATAAAACTAAATTTAAGAACCGCTTCCCGCATTGCGGGAGGCGGTTTTTAGTTGACTTTCATATTCAAATATGGTTAAATATTTAACAAGAAAAGGAGGCAATAATGATTATTGAAATAACTCAGGGTAATTGGCATGAAGAATTGTCAAACATTAAGGGAATGGATAAATATCTGCAAACAACCTTACTGGCAGTTGTCGCGTCACATTTGCATAGGGTTTTACCTCCCTCGTGCGATGAAAAGACTTTTGCCGCAAGCTTTAAAGAGATTGAAATAGTAAAAATTGATGGCAAAAGTTACAGAATAATTTTAAAAAACGAGCGTTTAAGACTTGAAGAAGTAAGCAGCTAATTTTGGATGCAATAAACCCTGCACGCGGATGTGCAGGGTCTTTAAATTATTCATGATAGGGATTGATTATTACGCTAGTGCCGATTTTGACAAAATTTTTATTTAGCCATTCGGCGTCGCTGGTGAAAATCCTGACACAGCCATGGCTCGCATTCATCCCAGGCACGTTCGGACTGCCGTGGAAAGCATAACCAGCTCTGTGAAAAAACATTGCCCAGGGCATGGGGGCATTATGGAATTTACGGGAACGTGTTTTGGCATTGCCTTTTTTAATAATAGTGAAATTGCCGGTGACTGTGTGGCATTGCCTGCCAATATCTGAGCAATAATCCTTACCTCCAACGCCAGGTCCCCAACTCACAAGATTGCCTGTCTCATCATAGGCTGCCCAGGCCAAAAGCTCCGGATCCCAAATTAGGATTTTTTCATCCATGACGCCTATATTTTGGGGGAAAGGAGAAAAATCCATGAAAGTTTTGTTAGCCATATTATTGGGCACGGCAATGACCATTTCTTTTTCCAGCTTGATATTAAGACGGTTGACTTTCATGACTATCTCCCGTTCTCGCTCGTCCGGCCAGAGTTCTGCCCATGTCTGCGGCACTTGGCTCTCAATTTTTTTAAGGCCATTTTTTGTTCTGATTTCTTTGATCACCGTCTTTTCAGCGATGGCGATACAATGGAAATCAGGGTTGTTGTTGCAAAGAGTTTCACCGAACGGTTTATTTTTTTCCAGGCTCCTGGCCGATGCGGTAAAGAGTAAAGAGGCCAGAAAAATTAAAGCGAACACGTAAAACTTCTTTACAAACATAAGCTTTTCCTCCTTTGTTGCGTACATTTTTCGTTAAGTTGAAAAGGGACAGGGTTGATTAAAATGTTAGCTTAAAATAAGGCTAAAGTCAAGCCTGATGTTTAGATTTTGAAATAAGTATTTATTGAACACAATATTTTAAAAAACACAGGATAAATAAGAGTCAGGATTATTAAAAATATAATGATGAGAAAAAACCCTTGGCTGGCTTTTATTGCCTGCTTTTTTATTTGGGAATTAATTAGCGCCAGGATTTGGAAAATAATAGCTAATAAAATACTGCCGATAAAAATGCCCATTAATAATTTATCAAAGCCGCAGATTTGGTTAGGAGACAAGGATATTAATTTTGAGAAATAGAGGGTAGCTATTACGAAAAAATAAATTAAAAAAGAAATAATCAGCCAGGCATATTTGAAATAATAGTTTTTTTTCTTCAGCCAATAAATTAACCATTTGCTTAATAAAATGATTAAGCCCCCCGTATAAAGGCCGATTAAAAGCCGATCTATGCCCAGCCACAAAGCTAAGCCGGCGGCTGCTGGCAAAGCCAATAAACAGACAGGACAGGCAGCATTTATTGGAGAAACCAGAATAAAGCAAAAAAATAGGATAGTGATTAAGCAAAAAAAAGAAAATTTTAACCAATGATTTTTCATAGTCTAAAATTATATCGGGCTGGCGGGACTTGAACCCGCGACCTCATCGTCCCGAACGATGCGCGCTAGCCAACTGCGCTACAGCCCGTAATTATTAAATTTTTAACTAACTATCCGCAGTTGGCTGTTGTCATTTATTTTTGTATCTTTTCCGACTGCCTGCCCGCCAAAGCTTTCCTGTCTGCCGTAGCTTCAGCGAAGGCAGAAGCGGCGGTGGGCGCTACAGCCCGCTGGAATAACTTTACAACTCTACGACTCTACGACCCTACAATAATACAACTCTACGAACTTTACAATTATAGTATTGATTTCAAAAAGCCGCCGAGCTGATTGATTATTTTATCAATTGAAATATAGATTTTTTTAAAAAGTTCTGGGGAAATAGAATTTTGTTCTGACAAGGTATCGGCACAGGCTAATAATTCATAACATGAGTCAGCCCTTTATCAAAATTTTGGGTCATAAATTATTTTAGATTAATGATATAAATTTTACCATCTGTGAAAAACTGATCACCGGTAAAATTTTTACCCAAAAACGGATCAACGAATTGTTCTTTGTAATAATTTTTGATTAAATCTGATTTTTGCAGATCTGTAAAAAAAACTTCTCTTTCAGTATCAATATCAGGGTTAATTGTATGAACAACCAGCCATTTTATGCCAACATCCAAACTTGCCGTACCAACGTAGATAATTTTTCCGTCAGTAGTCTTATAATCAGTTCGCCAGAATCTGGCATGGTGTCTTTGCCTCACCGTGTTATCGCTAGTCGGTTTTTCAAAACCAAAGTCATTGATATTGGCATTCCAAAATGAAGGTGTCATGGGCGCGCTGTCATAACTTTGATTTAAAATTGCTGACTTGGCTATTTTTGTTAAGGTGTTTAAATTAGCAGGTTCTGCCAGGATCCAGCCCGATTTTTTAAAAGCACTAATAAGTTCATCGTCATTTTGGGCAATTAATATAAAGCTGAGCGGTTCTTGTTTGGTGCCGTCTAGAGTTTCAGTATATTTTGAAAGATTAAAATCACTGAAAATTTTTATTGGTTCAGACTTGATTGTCTGAATTGCCATTATTTTTTCTGGAAAAATTACTTCAGGCTTAAAGTAATAGGCAAAACCAATATAATAAAATATGGAAACAACAATTAAAGCAATGGTTATTATTTTAAGGGTTTTTGCGGTTTTTATTTTGTCTGATTTCTCTTTTTTAAAGCTTGGCCATTCAATCAGATTAATGCCAATTATTAACCACAGCAAAGCCAGTAAATATCCGCCTAAAACATCGCTTAGATAATGCAGGCCTAGATAAAGCCGGCTAAAACCTACGGCAATTATTACCAAAGCGCCGGCAAATAAAATATTTAACTTGTTTTTCCAATTCTTTAAATTACGCCAGCTAAAATATATCAAAAATCCAAAAAGAGCCATGGCCAGGGCTGCATGTCCGCTGGGAAAGGAGGCGGATTTTTCCAAATAAATTGCTACTTCTTCAGGCCTTGGCCGTCTGATGATTATTTTGCCAAGATAGACGAAAATTTCCGTGCCAGCGAGTATCAGCCAGAAAGGTAAAATGTAATTTTTTTTATGCCAGAGCCATAAGAGTCCTGAAATAAGGGCTATTATTCCTAATTCAAATTCCCATTCCCCCAAAATAGTTATCCAGGTGAAAATTTTTACTAAACTTGCCTGGCGAAAAACAAAAAGCAGATTTTCCAGGCGAATATCTGCCAGGGCAATTGGCATGGCGATTAAAATTGATCTTATAATGCCCAAAAAAAGTGAGAGAAGATAAATAAAAGCTAGCGCAAAAAGTGTTAAGGGTAAGCCTGTGAATTTTGTCCTGTCCAGGCGGCGTTTGATGATCCTAAAAATTAAGGGATGATTTTTAATCAAATTTATTACCTCAGGGTTTTTTGTAATCGCCTGGATAATAGAAATTAAAATTGATTTAAAAAATAAAAGGAACCTTTTTCCTTCTTTTAAAATTAATTCTTTGAGCAGATAATAAAGCACAAGAAAAATAGCTATCACGAGCAGAAAAATGCTGGCTCTGGTAGAATAAGCTGCAATCACTTGCCAGGCCTGGCCGAAAAAGTAACCTAAAAAAAGATAAAACATGGCCCAGGCAAAGGCGCTCAAGACATTCCAAAAAATAAATTTTTTAGTCTCCATTTTAAAAATACCTGCTACAAAAGGGATGATCGGTCGGATTGGGCCGATAAATCTGCCCAGAAAAATACTTTTATGCCCATGCTTTTTGAAAAATTCTTCGCCCCTGGATAAATAAGAAGATTTAAATATTTTATTTTCAGGCTTGAAAAATTTTTTTGCTTTTTTGCCCAAATAAAAACTCAAGCCATCACCCAAAATTGCACCAAGGACTGCGAACCAGATTAAATCGCTTATCTCAAACATCCCTTTGCCAGCCAAAAAGCCAATAAAGACAGTAAGGATTGTGCCAGGAATAAAAAGTCCGACAAAGGCCAGAGATTCTACAAAGGAAATTAAAAAAACCAGCAAATAGCTGAAATTTTGCAGTTTTTGTAAAATGGTAATTAAAACATCAATATAATTCATATTTCTTAAATTTTAGCATTTTCTAAGCAATTTTAAAAGCCCAAAAAATGGGCTTTTAATATTATTCGGGGCGGCGGGATTTGAACCCACGATCTTCGGACCCCCAGCCCGACGCTCTAGACCAGCTGAGCCACACCCCGCAGTGAAAAATAACAAATGTCAAAATCCAAACCTTTGTTTGCCAAAGCCCCGCACTGCGGGGCGAAGGCAAATATCAAAAAAATAACAAAATATAAAATTTAAATAATCAAACGTTTTGGCATTAAGTATTTGAGTTTTGAATTTATTTTGTTATTGAGCATTTGTTATTTGTCATTAAAGCGGTTTAATTTTAACCCCTTTTTACTCCTTTTACTCCTCTTGCCCTTTTTACCCTTCTACCTCATATCTTATTCCATCTTCAAACTTTCTTCAACTAAAAACCCCCGGGTTTTAGGCCAGGGGTTTTTAATGAGTACATTTATTTAGCTGCGCCAATTTTGAACATTTTGGTGCCGCACACAGGACAAATACCTGTGACTGCTGGTCTGCCATTTTTCATTTTAATTTCTTTAGCATCTTTCATTGTCTGTTTGGCTTTGCATTTAACACAGTAAGCTTGAACATCGGCCATAGATATGAAGTTAATAATTATTAATTTATAAGGATTTCTCTTAATAGTTGCTTGGATTTTATTTAGAGTTAAAGGAATTTCTTAACAATTTAAACCCTGGCAGCCTTAACTCTGGTTTTTAAGCAGCTGGTACAAATTTTTGTTTTTTTGCCATCTATAGTTTTCGCCTGCAAATTAATATACTTCTTCTTTAGGGTTTTAATGTTGGAATGGCTGCGGCTGGCAGAAGTTTTAGGACCGCGTCCGCATATTTCACAAGTTCGCGACATAATGATAAGATTAATTTGAGTAAGACTTTGTAAGACGATGGTAAGACAATTGTATTACAATGTTTTACTATCGTTTTACCCATTATTCCCAGTTTAGCAGATAAATATAATTTAATCAAGACCATATGCTATTATTAAATTTTTTTAGCCAACCTTTAATCGGTGTAGCTTTTATTTTAGCTTTATTGATTGTTTTAACATTTCATGAATTTTTTCATGCCCTGGTGGCTGTTTGGCAGGGAGATAATACTGCCAAAGATGCTGGCAGGCTGACTTTAAACCCCTTAGCTCATTTGGATCTAACAGGCACAATTTTGTTATTGCTTATAGGTTTTGGCTGGGGCAAACCAGTGCCGGTTAATTATTATAATTTGAAAAATCAAAAATGGGGTCCGGCCATTGTTTCAGCTGCCGGGCCTTTTGCCAATTTAATTATGGCAATTATTTTTTCTGTGGTTTTTAAACTAATTGCTCCGAGTAATCTCAATCCAGTAGCAGTTTTGAGCGGCGCTTCAGGAAATCTACTTTTGATTTTTCTTTCATTTTTGATTATTTATAGCTTGATTTTGATGGTTTTTAATCTTATACCCATTCCTCCTCTTGATGGCTCAAAGATTTTTTTTGCTTTTTTACCGCCAAAATATGACTATATCCAGGCCTATTTAGAAAAAAACGGGCCGCTTATTTTGTTAATTTTAATAATTGCTGATAATTTTTTAGGCATTGGCATTATTAGCGCGTTTTTTAATTTAATTATCAATTTATTTCTCCGGCTTTACAGCATATTGTGAAATTCTTGACTTTTTTAGAGTAAGAGTGTAGAATAAAATCACAATAAAACACAGAGTTTTATTTTTTCAGCCAAAGGCTGATCAGCCACTGGCTGATATTTTTAATTTAAATTTTAAATTTTTTAAAATGCCAACAATCAACCAGTTAGTTAAAAAAGGACGCAAACAATCCAGCCATAAATCCAAGACGCCTGCTTTGGAAAGTGTTTTTAATACGATTAAAAGAAAGAGAAAAACATTGGATAAAGGCAATCCTTATAAAAGAGGCGTGTGCTTAAAAGTAACAACTACTACCCCTAAAAAACCTAATTCAGCCTTAAGAAAGATTGCCAGAGTCAGGCTTTCTAATGGCATGGAAGTGACTGCTTATATTCCTGGCGAAGGCCATAATTTGCAGGAGCACTCAATTGTGATGATTCGCGGCGGCCGTGTCAAAGATTTGCCTGGCGTGCGTTATCATATTGTCCGCGGCCGTTATGATACCCAGGGAGTTGAAGGCAGACAAAAAGGCCGTTCAATTTATGGCGTTAAAAAGCCTAAAAAAGCTAAAGCTTAATTAACTTATTCATTTAATACTGTTTAAAAAATATGAGAGGCAAACCAGCACCTAAAAGAAATATTCAGCCAGATCCTAAATTTAAAAATGCGCAGATTGCTAAATTTATCAATTATTTAATGAGAAGAGGCAAGAGATCTACAGCCCAAAGGATCGTTTATAATGCTTTTGAAATTGTTTCTGATAAAACCAAGCAAGATGCATTGGAGATTTTTGAAAAAGCTTTGAAAAATGTCAGCCCATCTTTAGAAGTGCGCGGCCGCAGAATTGGCGGCGCTAATTACCAGATACCTTTTCCTGTCAGAACAGAAAGAAAATTTGCCTTAGCCAGCCGCTGGCTGATTGAGGCCAGCCAAAAAAGAAAAGGCAAAGCCATGGCAGAAAAATTAGCCATGGAAATCATGGATGCAGCCAATGAAACAGGGGATGCATTTAAGAAAAAACAGGATGTTCATAGAATGGCTGAAGCCAATCGCGCTTTTGCTCACTTTGCTCGATATTAATCTACAGATTACAGATATGTACTGATGTACAAATATTTAATTTGTGGAGTTCAAATCTGTAAAATCTGTATGTATCTGTAATCTGTAGTAAAAAAGCTTATGGATCTAAAACAAATAATAGAACAGCAGAAAGATTTTGATAGAAAGCATTTTGGAGAGATTAAATTAACACCAGAAAGATTGCTTTATTTAATGACTTGTTTAGCTGGAGAAACTGGTGAACTCGCAAATTTAGTTAAAAAATATTATCGTGAAAAAGTAAGAAATTATCGGTTACCTACTGATGGTCAAGAGGATTTCTTAAGCTTAATGAAAGAAGAATTAACCGATGTATTTATTTACACAATAATTCTTTCTTATATGCTGGATGTTGATTTAGAGAAAGAATTTTTTAATAAGCTGAAAAAAAATGAAGAACGGTTTAAAAATGTAAATTTAAACAATTTATAATTCGTAATTCAGAATTAAATTTATGCCTAGAGAATATTCATTAGAAAATACCAGAAACATCGGGATTATGGCCCATATTGACGCCGGCAAGACAACTATGACCGAGCGTGTTTTGTTTTACACTGGTAAAAAACATAAGATTGGCGAAGTTCATTATGGCGAAGCTGAAATGGACTGGATGGAACAAGAAAAGGAAAGAGGCATTACAATTACTGCCGCCGCAACTACTTGTTTTTGGAAAGATCATCGCATTAACATAATTGATACCCCGGGCCATGTTGATTTTACTGTTGAAGTAGAAAGATCACTCCGCGTCTTGGATGGCGCAGTGGCAGTTTTTGATGGCTCGCAAGGCGTAGAACCGCAGTCAGAAACAGTCTGGCACCAGGCAGCAAAATATAGCGTGCCGAGAATTGCTTTTGTAAATAAGATGGATAAAATTGGCGCTGATTTTTATATGAGCTTACAATCAATTCAGGAACGCCTGTCTCAACACGCAGTCGCTGTCCAAATTCCAATTGGCGCTGAAGACACTTTTGCAGGCTTAGTTGATTTATTAGAAAGAAAAGCCTACAAATTTGCTGGCGAATATGGCCAGAATGTTGAGGAAATACCAATTCCTGAAGATTTAAAAACTAAAGTTGAGGAATTGAGGAAGGTATTACTGGAAAAAGTTGCTGAAAATGATGATGACTTAATGAATAAATATCTGGCCGGTGAA
Source organism: Patescibacteria group bacterium (assembly GCA_041651155.1). Lineage (NCBI taxonomy): Bacteria > Patescibacteria group bacterium. The sequence goes on from JBAZJU010000005.1 coordinate 57,314, forward strand.
GAATTAGATTTAAACCAGGTCAAACAGGTGATTCGCGCAGCAACTATTAAAAACGATTTTCATCCTGTTTATTGCGGCTCTGCTTTAAAAAATATTGGCGTGCAATTTGTTTTGGATGGGGTTGTTGCTTATCTGCCTTCGCCAAATGATATACCTCCCTTTAAAGGAAAAAATCCTGAAACTGGCGTTGCAGAACTTAGGGAAGCTAAAGATGATGCGCCATTCTGCGCTTTGGCTTTTAAAATTGCCACTGATCCTTTTGTGGGCAAATTAGCCTTTTTCCGGGTTTATTCTGGCAGTTTAAAGGCTGGTTCATATGTTTTAAATACTGCCACAGGCGATAAAGAAAGAATCGGCCGTATTGTTCGCTTACATGCTAATTCTCGCGAAGACGTGGACGAAGTTTTTTCTGGTGAAATAGCAGCTGCTATTGGTTTAAAAAATACAACTACAGGCAATACTTTATGTGATGAAAAAAAACCAATTATTTTAGAAGAAATTATTTTTCCAGAACCAGTTATTTCCGTGGCCATTGAACCAAAAACAAAAGTTGACCAGGAAAAAATGGGCATGGCCATGCAAAAATTGGCTGAAGAAGATCCGACTTTCAGAATTCGTACCAATGAAGAAACTCTGCAGACCATTATCTCTGGCATGGGTGAATTGCATTTAGAAATTATTGTTGACCGCATGAAAAGGGAATTTAAAGTTGAGGCCAATGTCGGCGCTCCCCAGGTAGCATATAAAGAAACTGTCAAAGGTACAGCTGAAGCAGAAGGCAAATATATTAAACAATCTGGCGGCCGCGGCCAATATGGCCATTGTTGGATAAAAATTGAACCGCGCGACCAGGGCGAAGGCTTTGAATTTGTGGATGATATTAAAGGCGGCGCTATTCCTCGTGAATTTATTCCAGCTGTTGAAAAAGGCATTAAAGAAGCTTTGACCAAAGGCATTTTGGCTGGTTATCCTGTAGTTGATGTTAAAACGACTTTATATGATGGTTCATACCATGAAGTTGATTCTTCTGAAATAGCTTTCAAAATTGCAGGCTCAATGGCTTTTACAGAGGCAGCGAAAAAAGCCAAGCCAATTATTTTGGAACCAATCATGAAAATAGAGGTAGTTATGCCTGAACAATTCATGGGTGATGTTATTGGTGATTTAAATGCTAAACGCGCTCAGATTACCCAGATGACCGAACGCGGTAAAATGAAAGTAGTTGATGGCATGGTGCCATTATCTGAAATGTTTGGCTATGCGACTTCCTTAAGATCAGCCACTCAAGGCCGCGCTACCTATTCCATGGAATTTGATCATTATGCTGAAACTCCAAATAATATTGCCTTGAAAATAATTGAAGGGAAGAAAAAATAAGGGATAAATAAAACACTGATTTATATTCACAGATTACACTGATATAAAAATAGCTCTTTGAAAGAGGAGCTATTTTTTTATTTTATAAAAATATTGACAGAAAAAATATAGGTGATAAAGTAATAAAAAATACTTTTTTCAAAGGAGGTAAAGAAATGGACGCACCTGAATTTGTCAATAGAGTTGGGGATACTGTGGAGGTAGACGATATCCATGGTTCTTCTGATTCAGTAGTATTAAATCTTACTGAAGAAGAACAGAGATTTTTTCGGTCTGTGGAACATAGCCAAATTCCTTTTATGATGGGCCTCCTCAACAAATGCGCAGCAAAAGGCTTCCAGTTAGGAAAAATTTCAAAATAAATTTTGCGTAAGAGTAGAATTTAAAAAAACTATTAAAATGACCTAGCGATAATTTCAAAGGGTCTTTTTTTGTATATTTTTGACTTCATATTGATTTGCTGATAATCTTTAAGCAAATTTTTCAAAGGAGGAAAAAATGAGTTTCTGTTCTTTTTGCGGCAGCACGCCTGAGGGGACAGTTTTAATCGCATTTGACGAAAAGGTAAATGCCGGGATATGCGATACTTGTATTGTACTTTGCGGGGAAGTAATCGCAAACCCTACAGAAAAGGATATTCCTGAAGTTAGTTCAAAAGGTGAAAGCCATTGCACATTTTGTGGAAAAAATTCCCAGGAAGTTGGGGTATTGATTAGAGGGCCAGCTGGCAAAGTATATATATGCAGAAATTGTTTAAAAGCAGCAGCTGCAAGCATAATAAGTACTTTGCAAAATTTTCAATCAACTCAAAAACCTAACAACTGATGGCGATTTAATTATGCAATGGCCAATGGGTTAAGAAATAACCCATCTCCCACTCTGTGGAGATCCATTATCGGGGCCATGGCGCCTTAAAAAGGGGAAATAACCCAGACCAATTGCTAAGGCAAATAATGGCTAAAACGGCCTGCCGAAGCATTGGGTGCTAACTGAAATCAGCCATAAAATGCTTTGTGCTGATCATCAGTTTTGCTGGAAATAACCAAAAATTAAATATCTTTTGTGATCATCCCAGCATAGCGCGGTAGCTAACACTCAAAACCCAATAAACAGGCTCGAATCCTCGGGCCTGTTTTAATTTTAATAATCAAATCTCAAATGCCAACTCACAAATAAGCTTCAAATCATAAATTCCAAATTTCAAAAGTTTGGTTATTGGGATTTGGTTATTGGTTATTATTTGGAGCTTGGTGTTTGAAGATTAGAATTTAGATAGGTATTGTGTATAATTCGTGAATAAAGTTGAGTATAACTGTGTGGTTAAGTATGTAGATAACCATGTGCGTAAAGATGTTGATATTTTGTTTATAATTAGCCAAAAAAGGGCTTGACTAGGTTTTTATAATAATATATAGTTAGAGCATAAAACCCTACTTGTTTACTAATTGATTAATCTTAGCTTTGGAGACAAAGCCGGTTTCTCAGTGTAGTTCTCTGGTGGGGCTTAAGAAAAATTGCCCATCTGGGTGATTTTTTTTGTGTCTAAAAAATGATTAAGAAAAAATTAACAATAGGTTTTGAAAGGAGGATTTCGTGAGTCCAAAACTTTACGACTTAGCGCCCGAAAGAGATTTCGTTTTGTTTAATCCAGAAACCAAATATCTAATTCTGGCGCTGACTGAAAGGTTTAAAGAATTAGAAAAGGTTAAAGGATTAAAAGCAACAGAAACTTTTCACCTTGATTGCCTGGCAAAAAATCTAGGTCAATCACCCAGCATCATTGAAGTAGCTGACTGCTTATATAATAATCAGCAATTGAAATGGAATTGGAAAGATCTTTTGCCAGTAGTTTTGGCAGATTGTCTTTATCCGTTTCATGCTGATAGTTATCATCATTCAGTCAGAATGGCAGAAATCGTGCAATTTTTAAAAGAAGAGTACAAACAGCGCGGTTTTGCCAATTTCCCCGATTTCGGCAATAAAGATTTTGCTGAAATTACGCGAAATTTAGAGATGACTGAAGATGACTGGGCCTGTCTTTTGGCTGCAGCTTATCATCATGATGGCGGAAAAATGGGCTTGCCCGTGGGATTTTGGAATAAACCAGGAGAGTTTAACGCCAAAGAAAAAGAATGTCGCAAAGTCCATCCAGGCCTATTTTTTCCGATCGGTGAAATGTTAGGCGTACCTTTAAAAGTAACGGCTTTGAATATTGCCCATCATTATCTTAATCTTGGCTATCCAAATAATGGTCTGATCAAATGTTTTCAGGACATCATTTTTGAGCCAAAATTTAAGGTAATTCTAATCATGCTGATTACCTTAGATTGTTATGATGGGATGAGGGGACCTCGTGATTATCGGGTAAATTTATTCAGCCATGATCAGGTTATGGAAAATTTACCCCAAGAACTTGGTCAAATGGGTACTATTTTTATGCCATTGGTGGAATTAGTCAATTCTTCCGCCATTGGCCGGCAATTGTATCCCAATTAAGCCATTACATCTGTTTGAGAGCCGCTTAGCCAAAACTAAGCGAAGCGGCTCTTGACTTTCTTTTTACTTTTAGCTAAGATAAGATATATTCTAGATAAATTCATTTATGAAAGATTTAAAGAAAATTTTAGAACTATTACGAAAAACAGGAGACCGTTTTATTTTAGAAGATGAAAAGGGCAATCTTTTTGTAGTTTTATCAGCGAATGATTATGAGAATTTAATTTTAAAAAATAGTGAATTAAAGAATTTTTCCGAAGAAGAACTTTTGAACAAAATTAATAAAGATATCGCGGTTTGGAAGTCAACGCAAGAAGATGAAAAATTATTGGAACGCTGGCAAGATTTAAATCCTGCCCAAGAGGAAAAAGATAAAAAAGAGGAGCCTGACCAATATTATTTTGAGCCGGTTGAAGATGAGGATTAAAAAATACTTGCCATATTTTGCGAATGTGGTATAATAAAAAATACATTTTAATAAATTAAAAAATAATCCCAAAGCGATCCCTTTGGGAGAATAATTAGGGAAGCGGCTGGATAACACTCAGCCAGTTTTAGCGGTTGAGGCTGCTTCGACGGAGTATTAAAAATACTATGGCAGAAAAATTTGAACGCTCAAAACCACATATTAATGTGGGAACAATTGGTCACGTTGACCATGGTAAAACTACTTTAACAGCAGCTCTTTTGAAGTATGTGCTTGCTCATGGCCAAAAAGCTTCTGATAAAGGAGTTGACCAGATTGATAATGCCCCTGAAGAAAAAGAAAGAGGCATTACCATTGCAACCGCTCATGTTGAGTATGAGACTGCAAAAAGACATTATGCTCACGTAGATTGTCCAGGCCATGCTGATTACATTAAAAACATGATTACAGGCGCAGCTCAAATGGACGGCGCTATCTTAGTTGTAGCTGCAACTGATGGTCCAATGCCTCAGACTAGGGAACACATCGTGTTAGCCAGACAAGTCGGTGTGCCGTCAATTGTTGTTTTTTTAAACAAAGTTGATCAGGTTTCAGATCCAGAATTAATAACATTAGTTGAGGAAGAAGTCAGAGAACTATTAACAAAATATGAATTTCCAGGCGATAAAACCCCGATAATCAAAGGTTCGGCTTTGAAGGCTTTAGAAAATCCAAATGGCGATGACGCCAAATGCATTGGCGAGCTTTTAGATGCTTTAGATACGTATATTCCCGATCCTGTTAGAGATACAGAAAAACCATTTCTAATGCCGGTTGAAGATGTTTTCTCAATAGAAGGCCGTGGTACCGTGGTAACTGGCAGGATTGATAGAGGCATTATTAAACTAAATGATGAAATAGAAATTGTAGGCATTAAACCAACTCAAAAAACAGTGGTCACTGGCATTGAAATGTTTAATAAATCATTAGACGAAGGCCGCGCAGGCGATAATGCCGGACTATTATTGCGTGGTACAAAAAAAGAAGATGTAGAAAGAGGCCAGGTAATTTCTAAACCAGGCAGTATTACGCCTCATACAGAATTTGAAGCCCAAATTTATGTTTTATCCAAAGATGAAGGCGGCAGACATAAGCCATTTTTCAAGGGTTATAAGCCGCAATTTTATATCCGCACTACTGACGTAACTGGCGAAATTGAAATTTTGGGTGGCGCTGAAATGGTTATGCCTGGGGATACTGTTTCCCTGAAGATTAAGTTAATTGCGCCTGTAGCTTTGGAAGAAAAATCAAAATTTGCTATTAGAGAAGGCGGTAAAACCGTAGGTGCAGGTTCAGTCACTAAAATCATTGCTTAATATATTTAAGTCCTCTCCCCATGGTGGGGAGAGGGCTTTTATACCAAAATTTTTTGTAAATTTTAAATATAAAGATAATTTTTAATTTCATGACTGAAAAGGTAAAAGCCAAAGAAAAAACTGAAGAAAAACAAAGAATTAGAATCAAGATTCGGGCTTATGATCATAAGATTATTGATCAGTCTACTCGAACTATCTTAGATACTGCGCAGAGAACTGGCGCCCAGGTTGCCGGCCCCATTCCTTTGCCAGTGGAAAAGAAGAAATACACTGTTTTAAGCTCGACCTTTGTCCATAAAAATGCCAGAGATCAATATGAGATGCGCATCCACAAGAGGCTAATTGATATCATTGAGCCTACCCAAGCCACAGTTGATGCTCTGATGAGCTTAAATTTGCCAGCCGGCGTAGATATTGAGATCAAAATGTAAAGGGCTTGACAGGTAAGTGCATTTCAGCTAAGATACGTATATTACAACTTTAATTATTGCGGATTTTAAAAATCGCAAATCTAATTTTTAGAAATATAAAGAAAGTTTCTTAATTTAAGAAAAACCTTTACATTTTTAAGGATTAGCCAAGGAGAAATAAAAAATCACTAAAAATTAAAAATCCAGTAAGTCTTAAACTTTTTTTGAAGTTTTTTGAATTATATTAATTTTAATCTGGATTTGGTGAAGCCAGATTTTTTATTTCCTAAAAAGCAAGAAATATGAAGTATATTTTAGGTAAAAAAATAGCCATGACCCAAAAGTTTAAAACAGATGGCCAGGTAGTGCCAGTGACAGTAATTGAAGCCGGCCCTTGTTTTATTACTCAAGTAAAAAAGAAAGACAAGGATGGCTATCAGGCGATTCAGATTGGATACGGGACTAGAAAAAAATTAAATAAACCATTGGCCGGGCATTTAAAAGGCGGATTAAAATCAAGATATTTAAAAGAATTAAGATTGCCTGATGATAATCAAAGCGAATATGCTAAGGGTGAAAAAATCAGCGTAGCTATTTTTACTGCAGGCGAAAAAGTAAAAATATCTGGTACGAGCAAAGGCAAGGGATTTCAAGGTGTAGTCAAACGTCATGGTTTTCATGGCGCACCAAAAACACATGGTACCAAGGATCAATTAAGGCATTCTGGTTCAGTCGGAGCCAAAGGCGTTGCCCACACATTTAAAGGGACTAAAATGGGCGGACGCATGGGAGGTGAACAAGTTACCATCCAAAATTTGGAAATAGTTGAAATAGATCCGTTGAAAAATTTATTATTTCTTAAAGGCGCAGTGCCAGGCAGCCGCAATAGTTTAATAGAAATTTACGCGCCAGGGGAGATGAAGCTGGAAAAAGAAACCAAAGAAATTCCAGCAGAAAAGGCTGAAACATCTGAAATCAAAAATGAAGAAGTCAAAGAAGAAGCTAAGGAATTAAAACCAGAAGCAAATACTTAAAAGTATAAATTATTTAGATATGATCAAGGCTAAAGTTTACAATTTAGAAGGCAAAGAAATAGAGGAAATCAAATTAGATCCTGAAGTTTTTGGAGTTAAAATTAATCCCGCCCTAGTCCATCAGGTTGTTGAGGCTCAACAGGCCAACGCACGTTTTAAATTAGCACATACTAAAACTAAAGGTGAAGTGCGCGGCGGCGGTAAAAAACCTTGGCGGCAAAAAGGCACAGGCCGGGCAAGAGCTGGTTCAACTCGGTCGCCTTTATGGATCGGAGGCGGTGTGACTTTTGGTCCGCGCAAAGAAAGGAATTTTGATAAAAAAATAAATAAGAAGATGAAGCAAAAGGCATTATTTATGTCTTTGACTGATAAAGTCAAGTCTGAGGCTTTAATTATTTTAGATAAATTAGAATTTACCAAAATCAAAACTAAAGATTTAGTTAAGATTTTAAGTAAATTGCCCGTTAAGGCTGGCAAGACTTTAATTGTTTTGGATCAAAAGAATGACAACATTGTTAAATCAGCCAGGAATATTAAAACTTTAAAGACAATTTTAGCTGATAGCCTTAATGTTTTAGATATTTTGAAGTATAATTATTTATTAGTTGATAAAAACGGCATAAAAAATATTATTACCACTTATAAGAAATAAAATATATGGGAATTTTTGATAGATTTAATAAAAAAGCCGGGGCTAAAGCCAAAGAAGCAAAAAAGGAAAAACCAGCAGCAGCCAAAAAGGCTTTGGTGAAAAAAACAGATGCTAATTTGACTTCTTTGAAGCCCAAAACAGAAGGTGCGGCAGAGACAAAAGAAATTAAAGGCAAGAAGGCTAAAAAGGAAGAGACCAAAGAAGCCTATAGAATTTTAATCAAGCCTTTAGTGACAGAAAAAGCAACAAACTTAGTGGCCAAAAATCAATATACGTTTATGGTTGCGAATGGCGCAAATAAAATTGAAGTTAAAAAGGCAATTAAAGGCCTTTATGGTTTTGAAGCAAAAAGCGTGAATATAATTAAAGCCAGAGGCAAAGATGTCCGTTCGGGCAAAGTTACAGGTAAAAAGAAAAACTGGAGAAAGGCTATAGTAACTTTGAAGCCAAGCGATAAGATAGAAATTTACGAAGGAGTTTAAGACCGAAATTTTAAATTTATAATTATTGAGATATATGGGAGTAAAGCAATATAAAACCAATGATGCAGGGAGGCGAGAAGCAAGTGTAGATGACTTTGCCGATCTTAGTGTTTCTAAGCCAGCTAAAAGATTATTACAAATAAAAAAAAGAACCGGTGGCAGAAATGTAACCGGTAAAATTACAGTCAGGCATATTGGCGGCGGGGCCAAAAGGTTTATCAGAATCATTGATTTTAAGAGAGAAAAATTTGATATGCCGGCTATTGTAAAAACCATTGAATATGATCCCAACCGTAATGCCAGGATTGCTCTAGTTAACTATAAAGATGGTGAAAAAAGATATATAATTGCTCCGCACGAATTGCATGTCGGCGATGAAATTATGAGCTCAAAAGGCAAGCAAATTAAAGTTAAAGCAGGCAATGCCCTGACCATAGAAAATATTCCGGTCGGTTCATTTATTTATAACATTGAATTAACACCGGGCAAAGGCGGCCAGATTGTAAGAAGCGCAGGCAATAGCGCGCAATTAATGGCAGTTGAAGGAGATTATGCTACTATTAAATTGCCATCAGGCGAAGTCAGAAAGGTATTAAAAACCTGCCTGGCTACGTTGGGGACTGTTAGCAATTCAGAATATATGACTATTCGCTGGGGCAAGGCAGGCAGAAAAAGGCATTTAGGCATTAAGCCAACTGTCAGAGGCAAAGTAATGAATCCAGTAGATCATCCGCATGGTGGCGGTGAAGGCAAGCATCCAATCGGCTTAAAATACCCCAAGACTATTTGGGGCAAGCACGCTTTAGGTGTTAAGACACGCAGACCAAATAAATATTCAAATAAATTAATTTTACAAAGAAAAAAGAGCAAGAAATCTTAAACCATAAAATTTATGTCTAGAAGTTTAAAAAAGGGACCATATGTTAATGAGAAATTATTAAAAAAAATTTCTCGTTTAAAGCCAGGTGATAAAACAATAACGAAGACCTGGGATCGCGCCTGTACTATTACCCCGGAAATGGTTGGTTTTAAGATTGGCGTTCACAATGGCAAAGAACATCTTGAAGTAACTATAATTGAAAATATGGTCGGACATAAATTGGGAGAATTTTCACCAACCAAGAAGTTCCACGGACATGGCGGTAAGATGGCTAAAGAAGAACAGAAAGAAGCAGCAGCCAGCGCTTAGTTTAAGTAAATTCATTTTTTATATATGCAAGCACAAGCAAAATTAAGGCATTTGAGAATGTCACCTAAAAAAGTCAGATTAATCGCAAATTTGATTAAGGGCTTAAAAGTTGAAGAAGCAATTAATCAGCTGTCTTTTGCTGATAAGATTGCCAAAAAGCCAATTCTTAAGCTTTTGCAGTCAGCGATCAGCAATGCTGAGCATAATTTGAATTTGAAAAAAGAAAATTTATTTATTAAAGAAATAAAAGTTGATTCGGCCGGTGTTTTAAAAAGATGGCAGCCAAAAGCGCATGGCCGGGCAACCCCGATTTTGAAAAAACTTTCGCATGTATATCTGGTGTTGGAAGAAATAGCGCCGACTAAAATTAAGGCTAAGAAGGTCAAAAAAGAAAAGAAAGAAAGCATTAAGCCGATTAAAGTTTCTTCACTGAAAGAAATTAAAGAAATAATTCCTGAAAAAATTTCGGAGACAAAGACAGCAGAACCTGAAGGCCATGACAAGGAAATTGATAAGGAAATTATAGACGTTAGAATGGAAGGCAAGCATCGCCATAAGCAGAATGAAGATAAAAAAAGGCTGAAGGGCACCAAAGGCTTTATAAAAAAGATGTTTAACCGTAAATCCGGTTAAGTGAAAAGATTTAAAATCAGACATTAATTATTTCATATGGGACAAAAAGTAAATCCAAAAGCAATTAGGCTCGGTATCACAAGAACTTGGGATTCAAAATGGTTTGCCAAGAGGAATTTTAGTTTGTTTTTAAGGCAAGATGTAGTCATCAGAAAATTTATAAAAAAACGCTTGAAAGATGCAGGCGTGGCTAAAATTGAGATTGAAAGATCTGCAGAAAATATCAATATCATAGTATATGCTGTCAGACCGGGTGTGATTATTGGCCGATCTGGCGTAGGAGTTGAAGACTTGAAAAATGAATTAAAAAAGGCAATTTTCAATAAAGAAATAACAAAAGTGCCCGGCAAGCTGAACTTAAATGTAAATATTATGGAAGTTGACAGGCCGAATATGAATGCCCAAATTGTTTTAGATAATATGATTGCCGATTTAGAAAAAAGAATTCCTTTCCGCAGAATTTTAAAGCAGGCGATCAGCCGCGTGATGAGAGCGGGCGCTAAAGGCATTAGAGTTATGGTTTCCGGCCGCTTAAATGGCGCGGAAATTGCGAGACGCGAAATGCTGTCTGAGGGCATGTTGCCTTTACACACTTTACGCGCAGATATTGATTATTCCAGAGGAGCGGCACAGACAATTTATGGCAAAATCGGCGTTAAAGTTTGGATTTATAAAGGTGAAGTTTTTGATAAAGAAATTAAATCAATTAAAAAATAAAAGTAAAATATTGAGAATAATATGTTAATGCCGAAAAAAGTAAAACATAGAAAATGGTTTAAGGGGCGTAAAAAAGGTCTGGGCGTGGCCAGCAGGCGTACCGAGCTTTGTTTTGGCGCATATGGCCTAAAAGCCCTAACTCACGCCTGGATAACAGCCCGGCAGATTGAAGCTGCGCGTCGCGCATTGACGCATTATTTGAAAAGAGGCGGCAGAGTCTGGATTAGAATTTTTCCAGATAAGCCAGTAACCAAAAAAGGAGCAGAAGTGCCAATGGGCGGAGGGAAGGGTACACCTGATCATTTTGTGGTTGTAGTTAAACCAGGCACTGTTTTGTTTGAAATGGAAGGCGTAACATTAGATAAGGCAAAAGAGGCTATGCGTTTAGCAAGTTATAAATTGCCGGTCAAAACCAAGTTTTTAACTAGGGAATAATTTTAAAATATTTTATGAAAGCCAAAGAGGAACTAAAGGAACTAAAATTAAAATCTGAGACAGAGCTAAAAAAGCTGTTAGGTTCAAGCCGGGAAAAATTAAGAGATTTACGATTTAAAGTCTCACAGAATCAGTTGAAAAATATCCGAGAAACAAGAATTATAAAAAAGAAAATTGCTAAAATTTTGACTTTATTAAAGCAAAAGTCAATAAAGTAAAAATAAATTTTTATTGCTATTAATATTATGGAAACTAAAAAGACAAAAATAAGAAAAAAGTTTAAAGGCGTGGTGGTCAGTGATAAAATGGCTAAAACCATTGTGGTTAAAGTTATGTCCATGAAGCTGCATCCTAAGTATAAAAAGCAGTATAAGGTTAGTAAAAAATACAAAGTCCATGATGAACAGCGGGCAGCCAAAGTCGGTTCAGAGGTGATTTTTCAGGAATGCAGGCCTTTAAGCAAAGAAAAAAAATGGCGCTTAATTAAAATTGTAAAATAATTTATATATGGTTCAACATCGATCAATGTTAAAATTAGCTGATAATACAGGTGCCAAAAAATTAATGGTTATCAGGGTTTTGGGCGGTTATAAAAAGAGATATGCCCGTCTTGGCGAAATTGTAACAGCAGCTGTCAAAGAAGCAATCCCGCATGCTATGGTAAAAAAGGGTGACGTCGTTCACGCTGTTTTAGTCAGAACCCACAAAGAAACCAGAAGAAAAGATGGTTCGTATATAAGATTTGATGATAATGCCGCTGTGATTATTGATATGAAATCAAAAGAGCCTCAGGGCAGCCGTATTTTAGGGCCAGTGGCCAGAGAATTGCGCGCCGGCGGTTTTAATAAAATAATTTCCCTGGCAGCTGAAGTTTTATAAATTTTAAATTTTACTATAATGAAAAAAAATGATATGCCCCGCAATGCGGGATCCGCCTTCGGCGGAAAAATTAAAGCAGGTGATAGAGTAAAAGTAATGGCAGGTAAAGATAAGGGCAAAAAAGGCAAAGTTTTGCAGGTTTTTAAAACTGCCAATCGGGCTTCGGTTGAAGGTGTGAATTTAGCTATTAAGCATTTACGGCCTAAAAAACAAGGTGAGAAAGGACAAAAAATTGAATTTCCAGCAGCGATGAATATCTCTAATTTAATGCTGCTTTGTCCCAGATGCAACCGTTCAACAAGAATTAAATACAAATTTTTGGGGGCAGTAGCAAAACAGAAAAAAAACAAAGCTAGGATTTGCGGCCGCTGCAAAGAATTAATAGATTAAAGATTTATATATATGAATTTGAAAGAATTTTATCAAAAAAAAGCCAGAACACAATTAAAGCAGGAATTTGGCTATAAAAATGAATTACAAGTGCCGAAATTAACAAAGGTAGTATTAAATGCGGGTTTAAGCAAAGGCTTAAAAGACGCAACTTTCATAGAAAATGTGGAAAGCACTTTGCTGAGAATAAGCGGCCAAAAGCCTTTAAAAACCAAAGCCAAAAAATCAATTTCTAATTTTAAAATTAGACAGGGCATGGTGATTGGCATGAAAGTCACTCTGCGCGGCAAATATATGTGGGATTTTGTGGAAAAATTAATCAAAATTACCTTGCCTCGTGTCAGAGATTTTCGCGGTTTAGATTTGAAAACTTTGGATAAAAATGGCAATTTAAATATTGGGATCAAAGAACATTTGGCCTTTCCTGAAATCAAAGCAGATGAAATTGAAAGATTGCATGGCTTGGAAATCGCGTTAGTGACAACTGCTGAAACCAAAGCAGAAGGCAAGGCTTTATTTATTGCCTTAGGGTTTCCTTTTAAAGAATCAAAAAAATAATATTTAATTTAATATATATGGCAACCAAAGCACAAGTCGTAAGAGCAGAGAGAAAACCGAAATATATGACCCGCAAAGTTAGACGCTGTTGGCGTTGTGGCCGTGCCCATGGCTATATGCGCGATTTTAATTTGTGCAGAATTTGCTTTCGAGAATTGGCAGCTAAAGGCGAAATCCCGGGCATTACTAAAAGCAGCTGGTAAAAGGAAAATCTTTAATTTATAATTTACATTTTTCAATTTTAAAATATATGATTACAGATCCAATAGCAGACATGTTAACAAGAATTAGAAATGCTCAGGCTGTGAGAAAGAGCGAGGTTTTGCTGCCCTTTTCAAAGCTAAAGTTTGAATTGGCCAAGATATTAAAGCATGAAAACTATATTGAAGATGCCGCTAAGGTTGAAGAAGCAAAATTCCCACAAATAAAAATAGTTTTGAAATATAATGAAGACAAGCAAAGCGCAATCTCCAATATCAGGCGAGTCAGTAAGCCAGGCAAGAGAATATATGTCAGTAAAACAAAAATTCCCAGTGTCTTAAATAATTTAGGCATTTTGATAATTTCCACCTCCAATGGTTTAATGACCAATAAAGAAGCAAGAAGAAAAGGAATTGGCGGTGAAATTTTATGCGAAATTTGGTAATTAATAATGAAATACGGAAACACTAAATAGATTCACGAAACTTCACTAAAATTTCGTGCATTTCGTGAAAGATTTTAGTGGTTCAGATAACAAAATTTTTTATGTCCAGAATCGGCAAAAAACCAATAACTATCCCTGATGATGTGGCGGTAAAAATTGAGGCCAATGAATTGATTATCAAGGGACCCAGAGGTGAATTAAAACAAAAAATTCATCCCCAGGTTAATATTGAAATAAAAGACAAACAGATTTTGATTACTGTCTCAGATCCCACAGACAAGTCTCAAAGAGCGCTTTGGGGTTTATTTGGCAGCTTGATTAAAAATATGATTTTAGGAGTTAAAGAAGGTTTTACTAAAAAATTGGAAGTGGTTGGCGTGGGTTTTAAAGTCAGTTTGGCCGGCAGCAAATTAGTTCTAAATGTAGGCTACTCTCACCCGGTTGAATTTATTTTGCCCCCGGGCATCACTGGCAGTGTGGAAAAGAATTTTATTACCTTGACAAGCAATGATAAAAAACAGGTTGGCGAGGTGGCAGCCTTAATAAGGAAAATAAGAAAGCCTGAACCATACAAAGGCAAGGGCATAAAATATGCAGATGAAATTATTAAAAAGAAAGTTGGCAAAGCAGCTGCCAAAGCCGCAGGTTAGACTTAAAGCTAATTTAATATATGACTAATAATAAAGAAAAAATTAAAAATCAGCTGAAAGAAAGCAGAAGAAGCAGAATCAGAGCGAGAATAATCGGTACAAAACAAAAGCCGAGATTAAATGTTTTCAGAAGCTTAAAGCATATTAATGTGCAGATTATTGATGATTTGGCTGGCGCGACTTTAGTTGCGGCCAGTGATTTGGAATTGAAGAATAAAAAAGCGACCAAGACTGAAAAAGCTAAAGCTGTTGGTAAATTGGCGGCGCAAAAAGCAATGGATAAAAAAATTAAAAAAGTAGTCTTTGACCGAGCTGGCTATAAATATCACGGCCGGGTAAAAGCTGTGGCAGAAGGAGCAAGAGAAGGCGGTTTAGAATTTTAAAAAAATTATAATTAATTATTATGGCTAAAAGAAATAATAATAAAGACAGAGGCGGAGTGAAAAAAGAAGAGGAATTCGAGCAAAGAGTGGTTGATTTGGCGCGCGTTACCCGTGTCATGGCCGGAGGCAAAAGAATGAAATTCCGAGCTTGTTTGGCGATTGGCGACAAAAAAGGCCGAGTGGGTTTTGGCGTTGCCAAAGGCGCTGATGTAACAGCGGCAATAACCAAAGCCTTTAATAAAGCCAAGAAAAATTTAGTAAAAGTGCCCATAGTAAACGAAACGATTCCTCACAATGTCAAAGTAAAATTTAAATCAGCTAAAATACTTTTAAAGCCTGCAAAAAAAGGAACAGGAGTTAAGGCAGGCGGCGCAGTCAGAATCCTTTGCGAATTAGCCGGTATTGCCAATATCACAGCCAAAATCCTGGGTTCAAACAATAAAATTAACAATGTTAAAGCGACGACCATTGCTTTTAAGAGCTTTAAGCGCGGTACAAAATCAGCTCTAGAAATTGAGGTTGAAAACAATGAATTGGGAAAAGAAAATAGAGTTCAATCTGTTACTTCTAAAAAAGCTGAAGGAAAAAGCTTTAAAGATAAAATTAAAGGTTTAATATCTAAAAAAACGGAAAATAAATAATTTTATGTCATTGAATTTAAACAATTTAAGGCCAGCCTATGGCGCTAAAAAGAAAAAGAAGAGGGTCGGCAGAGGCGATTCTTCAGGTCATGGCACTTATTCTACTCGCGGTGCTAAAGGCCAACGAGCCAGAAGCGGCGGCAAGGGCGGTTTAAAATTAAAAGGCTTAAAAGGCAATATTTTGAGCATTCCAAAATTAGGTGGCTTTAGGAGCTTAAGGCCTAAGTTAGAAATTGTTAATTTGCAGGATTTGGAAAAGAATTTTGAAAATGATGATATAATAACAGCAGGTAAATTAGCGGCTAAGGGTTTAATCAAGGGGACTAGCATTGGCGTTAAAATTTTAGGCCAGGGAGAGCTCACCAAGAAGCTGATTGTTAAGACTAATAAAATTTCAGCCTCTGCTAAAGAAGCTGTGGAAAAAGCAGGCGGCAAGATTATTTTGCTCTTACCTTATAAAAAAGAGCTTAAAGAAGAAAAGAAATAATAATTATGTGGGAAAAGTTCACGCAAATTTTTAAAATTAGAGATTTACGCAAAAGCATTTTGTATGTTTTAGCTTTATTGGTAATTTTTAGAATTGCTGCTCATATTCCTATTCCCGGAGTTAATTTGGATAATTTGAAGGAATTTTTTGCATCCAACCAGATTTTTGGCTTGATTAATATTTTTTCCGGCGGCGGCATGAGTAATTTTTCAGTTGTGGCCATGGGAGTCGGCCCTTATATTACTGCTTCTATTATTTTTCAATTGTTGGTTATGATTGTGCCTAAGCTGGAAGAAATTTCCAAAGAGCCAGGCGGTTATCAAAAAATAAATAATTGGACCAGATGGCTGACCGTACCTCTGGCAGCTCTGCAGGGCTATGGCATCATTACAACCTTGCAAAGACAATCCACCTATAAAATAATCAACTTTTTATCGCCTTTTGATTTAATCCTAACACTGATTACGCTCACTGCCGGGACAGTATTTTTAATGTGGATTGGCGAATTGATTTCAGAAAGGAAAATAGGCAATGGCATCTCTTTAATTATTTTTGCCGGTATTGTTGACAGATTGCCAAGCTTGGTGCAAAGAACTTTAGTTGTTTTTGATCCAGCCGAAATTTTTAATTTAGTTTTATTCGCCATCATTGCCATTATTACAATTGTAGGCGTGGTAATTATTAATGAAGGCACGCGCAATGTGCCGGTTTCTTACGCCCGCCACGTGCGAGGCAATAAAATGTATGGCGGAGTCAGCACTCATTTGCCATTAAGGGTCAATATGGCTGGCGTGATTCCGATTATTTTTGCAATTTCTTTGATTATCTTTCCGCCCATGATTGCCCAGTTTTTTGTCCATGCTAAATCCCAGATTTTGGTTCAGGCCGCGCAATTTATAATTTCTGTTTTCCAGAATCAGCTTATTTACGGCATCTTATATTTTGTTTTTGTTTTTGGCTTCACTTATTTTTATACAGCAGTCATTTTTCATCCCCAGCAGATTGCTGAAAATTTACAAAAGCAAGGCGGATTTATTCCTGGCATTCGGCCGGGTAAACACACTGAGGAATATCTGGGCCATGTCACAAATCGCATAATTTTTGCCGGCGCATTGTTTTTGGGCTTGATTGCTATTTTACCTTTGGTTATTCAGCAGTTTACCGGCGGTTTGAATTTAGTGATTGGCGGTACCAGTTTATTGATCGTAGTCAGCGTGGTAATTGAAACCGTTAAGCAGGTTGAATCACAGTTAACGATGAGAGAATACGAGGGCATTTAATTTGGCACCGCCCAATACGACTAAACTTAAAGTTTTAAGATATGTTATAATAAAAAGGGAAATACCCTTTTTATTTTTTAACCTAAATATAATGAATATAATTTTGATTGGTCCGCAGGGCTCAGGCAAGGGTACTCAGGCAGAGCTTTTAGCTAAAAAGTATAAATTGCCAGTAATCGGCATTGGCAGTCTTTTTCGACAAGAGGTTCAACATAAAACAAAGCTAGGCAAAAAAGTCGGGAAATACATGCTTAAAGGTTCTCTGGTGCCCGATCATTTTACAGAGGAATTATTAAAAAGAGAATTAAGGAAAGCTAAATATCTCCGAGGCGCAATTTATGACGGTTTTCCCAGAGATTATAAACAGCTTAAATTATTAGAGAAACTAATTATTATTAATTACGTTATATTTATAGGGATAAATCAAAAATCATCAATTAAGAGGCTGAGTAGTCGCAGGATATGCGGTTGCGGCCAGACTTATAATATTAAGACTGACAGGCCAAAGCATGCTTTGATCTGCGATCAATGCGGCAAAAATTTGAGCCAGAGAGCTGATGATACGCCCCAGGCGATAAAAAATAGATTAAGAATATTTAAAAAAGAGACCTTGCCATTATTGAAATATTTTAAAAAAGAGCGTAAGCTGATAAAAATAAATGGCGAGGCTTCAATTAAAAAGGTTTTTAGTTTGATTTTAAAAGATTTAAAAAGTTAGAGTATTTATTAGGTTTTGAATAATTGAAATACGAATCGACGAATTAGTTATGTAATCTGAGAAATTATTAGTATTATTTGTAGAATATTTGCCTTTGCAAACCGTAGTCCCGCCACGCGGGACGAAGGTTTGTAAATTAGTAACAATATGATTATTTATAAAACACAAAAAGAGATTGAAGTGATAGGCATCGGGGGCAGGATTTTGGCCGGAATTTTAAAAGAAGTCCAGTCAATGGTTAAGCCAGGCGTCGGCACCATGGAGCTGGATAATCTGGCAGAAAAATTAATTTTACAAAATGGCGGGCAGCCCTCTTTTAAGAATTATCAAACCTCAGCCAGCGACATACCTTTTCCCACTACTTTATGTACTTCAATTAATGATGAGGTGGTTCATGCTCCTGCCAGGCCCAATCGCATTCTAAAGGAAGGTGATATCATCGGCTTGGATATTGGCATGGAATATCAAGGCGGGTTTACTGACATGGCAGTGACCGTTGGTGTCGGTAAAGTCAGCCAAGAAGCAGAAAATTTAATGGCCACTGCGCAAGAGTGTTTAAATTTAGCCATTGAACAAGTTAAAGAGGGAAATTATTTAAGTGATGTTGCTAAAGTAATTCAAGACTATGCGGAAGAAAATGGTTTTACGGTAGTTAGAGAATTAGTCGGCCATGGCGTTGGCCAGAAAGTTCATGAGGATCCTAATGTGCCAAATTATGTGACTGAAGAAAGTAAAAATATTCAGCTTAAAAGAGGCATGACGATTGCGATTGAACCTATGGTTAATTCTGGCGGCTGGCGAGTTAAACTTTTAGACGATGATTTAACCTTTGCCACAGCTGATGGCAGTTTGTCAGCGCAATTTGAGCATACTGTGGCGATTGATCATGAGGGTAAGACCAGGGTTTTGACAGCGTTGTAGGATGTTTGGTAAGACAGTTGTAAAACAATGGTAAAAATGTGATAAGACCATGGTAAAACAATTGTATTGCAATTTTTTACTACTGTTTTACGATCATATTACTTTTTTCACTATATGAATAAAGAAAAGCAGAAAAATTCAGAAAACATTTTAATTCCAGATCAAGAACGTTTGGATTCTTTAATTAGAAATTTTAAAGAACAAGGCAAAGATAAAATTCATGTCCTGGCTGATTTTGACAGGACTTTGACCGGAGCCTTTATTGAGGGACAAAAAGTGTCCACAGTCATTGCTCAATTTAGGCAAAGCGGATATTTAACGCCTGATTACGCACTCAAAGCCCATGAACTTTATAATACCTACCGCCCAATTGAAATTGATCCGAAAGTCAGCAAAAATGAAAAAATAGCTAAAATGCATGAGTGGTGGCAGAAGCATTTTGCCTTGCTGGTTTCAAACGGTTTGAATAAGAAAGTCATGGATGAAATTGTCAGTAAAAGAGCGCTTAAATTTCGGGCTGGCGCTTTGGATTTTATTGATTCTTTGCATGAAAATAATATTCCCTTAGTCATTATGTCGGCCGGGCCAGGCGATATGATTAGTCAATATTTAAAACAGGAAGGCCGGCTTTATAATGACATTCATATTATTGCTAATTTTTTTGACTTTGATAAAGAGGGCAAGGTGATAAAAATTAAAGAGCCAATAATTCATTCTTTAAATAAAAAAGAAATTTTTGTTAAAGATTTTCCAGCCTTTAAAGATGTCAAAGAAAGAAAAAATGTTATACTTTTGGGAGACGGAGTTGATGATATTGATATGATTGAGGGCTTTGATTATGATAACTTAATTAAAATCGGATTTTTAAATGAAAATGTGGAAGGAAATCTGCCCGAATTTAAGAAAAAATTTGATGTTATAATTGAAAATGACGGGGATATGGATTTTGTGAATGATTTATTAAAGGAAATTATATGAGTGAAAAATTACTAGGTATTGATTATGGCGAGAAAAAAGTCGGTTTAGCTATTGCTGATACTGAAACTAAAATTGCCTCGCCTTATAAGATTTTAACTAATGACAAGGGTTTATTTGAAGCTATTAAGGATATTTGTCTGGAAGAAGAAATCGGTAAGATTGTAGTTGGAATCCCAACTGGATTAAAAGGAGTTAAGTCAGCGCAATACGAAATAGTTAAAGATTTTATTAGCCAATTGAAAAGAGAATTTTCCATGGAAATAATTGCACAGAATGAAAATCTGTCCAGCAGTTACGCGCAAAATCTTTTGCAGGGAACTAAATCTAAGGGTCAGGATGATGCAGTCGCAGCGATGATAATACTTCAGAGTTACCTTGATGAAATGGGCGAAAAAGCCCCTTTGTCATTCAGAACGCCTGCCTGCCGGCAGGCAGGAAGTGAAGAATCTAGTAATACAGGATTCCACGCTACGCTCTGAATGACTCGATGACAAAGAGGCTTTTTCGCCATTCACTTTATGTCCCAAACCTACACTACAACAGCTTTAGTTCTGAAAAGACGAGACTATCAGGAAAATGATCGTCTTTTTTGTCTATACACCAAAGATTTTGGCAAAATAGATGTTTTGGCCAAAGGCACGAAAAAAATCATTAGTAAATTAAATCCATATCTGGAACCTTTTTATTTAATTAAAGTCATGATTGCCAAGGGCAAGGGTTTTGATAAATTGGCGAATTGCAATTTGATTGAAGGTTATCAAAATTTACGGCAGAATCTTTTTGGTTTTGCTTTGATAAATTATTTGGCAGAAATTACTGATCGGTTGATTATAGGCCAGACTCAGAATAATGATAAGTTTGATTTGTTGCTAAAAATTCTAAATATTTTAGAACAGGAAATCAGCAAAAAGGATAAAGAGAAATTGTTGCTGCTGGCAAATCTTTATGGCTTGAAACTTTTGTCTTTGCTGGGCTATCAGCCGGAAATCAAGAGGTGCTTAATTTGCCACAAGGGGATTTTACTGACCAAAAATATCTTTGATTTTTCGCACGGGGGGATTATTTGCGAGAATTGCAAAAAGGTTTGCTTGATTGAGGATTATGTTTTAGTGGCTGATCAGGTGATTAAGTTATTGCAGTTAGGGCAGAAAAAGGACTTGGATTTTTTTGTAAATTTAGGAGTTGATAAAGAAACAATAACCCAGTTTAACCAGGTCGTTTCCAAGCTGCTTTTAGTCAATATGGAATGGCCGCTTAAGTCAATTGATTTTTTGCAAAAGTTGTCTTGACAGGGCAACTTTTTTTTGTTAAGGTCAGATAAGGAATTGAACATTAACAACATTACAAAACAAGCCCCGAATCACTTGCTTTGCTCGGGTACGGGGCAAGGAGGGAAAAGTGAATATCATTGAACGGATTAAAGCTAAGCTTAAATGCGCTTATGCTTATGGGCAAATTAAGAAATTCCATACTATAATTAGGCTGGAATTTAAAGATGGAGAGCATTTGACTCAGGAGGAAGAAGTTGAGCTCTTAAGGTTTATCAAAGAAAAGATTCAACCCAAAAGAGCTTACGTCTTATGCAGCCGGCAATATAAAGAATCAAATCTACCTTGGTCTGCCTTGTTACACTTGGAGGAATTTGAAATAGAGGGTAATTTTAAAGAACTGATCATGCAAGGGTTTAAAGTGAAAAGATAGGGGGAACAAATCCCCCTTTTCAATTCCCAAAAAGCCTCGAACCATGCACTACGTTTAGGTTCGGGGCAGGAAAGGAAAAAATAATGGGCAAAAAAGGAAGGTCTGTTACTCCGCGCAAAACTCCAAAATTTGAAAGGCGCAAAAAAGAAAGACGGACAAATTTTAAAACCCTAAACAAGGGTCTGCGCAGCAAAAATCCTAAACCGAAATCGCCGAAAAAAAATTATGTGGCAAAACTTGTGATTGGCAGGGATTTTTTCAAAAAGGTAAATAAGAAAACAGCTAGGAGGGAAAATGGGAAACATCCTGTTAAAAGGCGGTAGAGTGATAGATCCGGCGAATAATCTTGACCTTATTGCTGATGTGCTGATTGAAAATGGCAAGGTCAAGAAAATTGGCAATTTGCGGGTTTTACGATCAGTTGAAGTGATTGATGTTAAAGGTAAAATTGTCTGCCCGGGGTTGATTGACATGCATGCGCATGGATGCGATTTCAAGCAGGCGAAAAAAGAAAATTACATAAGTGTGAGTTTGGCCGCAATCATGGGTGGATTTACCACCGTGGCTTGCATGGCTAATACTGATCCGGTAATTGATAATGTCGCAAGCTTGCAGCAAGCACAAGCCAGAATGGAAGGGAGTCTGATAAACCTGCTCCAGATAGTAGCAATAAGCAAAGAATTAAAGGGGTTTTCAATTCAAACAGTGGAGAGTTTAACAAAGCTTTTGGAAAGCGGGGCTGCAGGCTTCAGTGATGATGGCAAGGCCATTTGGGATCCCGAGGCCTTGCTTAAGGCAATGGACAATATCCATCATTTCTGGTTCCAACGTACTGAATTGAAAAAACCGCTTCTTCTGCATTGCGAAGATGGTCGTTTTTCACTCTATGATAAACGCTCAGAATATCTGGATATTTCCTTGGCTACAAATTTTGCAGCCACACAGCATCACCCCATCCATATTCAGCATGTTTCTTGTGCCGAATCAGTAGATATCATTCGCGAAACCAAGAAACACTACGGATTTATATCTTGTGAAACCGCGCCCCATTATATTTCTCTAACTGAAAAAGATTTTCACCGGCTCGGTGCTAATGCCAAGATGAATCCGCCGCTTCGGACTGAAAAAGATCGGCAGGCAGTAATTCGAGGTTTGGCTGATGGCACAATTGATGCCATTGCCACAGATCACGCGCCGCATACACCTGAAGAAAAAAATCTACCGCTGGACAAAGCGCCACTTGGCATTATTGGTTTGGAAGTAGCTGTGCCAGTCATACTGTCCACTTTAAACAAAAGAATTCCCCTAATAGAAATCATTCGCAAGTTGACAATCAATCCTGCCAGAATTCTTGAACTCAAAGGTAAGGGAACATTACATCCAGGAAGCGTGGCTGACATTACGGTGATTGATCCGCAAATGCGGAAAAAAGTTGAGGCCGACAAGTTTCAAAGCTTGTCGCGCAACTGTCCCTGGGACGGCAAATGGCTTCAGGGCTGGCCTGTGATGACTATTGTTGGCGGTCGGATACTGATGAAAGATGGGAAACTTAACATCTAAACAATATAGGGGCTCTCAAGAGAGGGCCTCTTTTTAAATAACAAATGACAAAATTCAAATGACAAATAAATTTCAAATATCAAATTTTTAAATTCAAAACTCAAGTTTTGTCTTTTGAGCTTTGAATTTTGATATTGTTTAGTATTTAGGATTTCAAAATTGGTAAGTTTCCGTGGGTTTTTAAGAGTTGACATTTTAGGCCAATTTTGTTAAGGTTTTTACAACTTCGGATATTGAAAAAAAGAAAGGATTCTGAAAAATAACATCCAAAATCTGTCCCAGATTTAGGGACAGAAAATTTAAAGGAGGTATAGATGAAAACAGTAATCGGAGTAATGGGTTCAGCACACGGCGATTTGACGGCTGAGCTTAAAGAAAAAGCTAGAATAATTGGAGCTCAAATAGCCAGAAATGGTTATGTCCTAGCCACTGGCGCTTGTCCTGGCCTACCACTGGAAGCAGCTATTGGCGCTACAGAAAATAATGGCATTGTGCTTGGTTTTTCACCGGCAGAAAACGAAGAAAAACACGTTTCAACTTACAATTTTCCCCTCCAACCTTTTACTGCTATGATTTTTACTGGTTTTGGCCTTAAAGGACGAGCTGTCATTAACATTCGTTCTTGCCAGGCAGTAATTTTCATTAGTGGTAGAATAGGGACGTTGAATGAATTTACCTTGGCCTTTAGCGAAGGCAAGATTATAGGTGTATTGACAGAGACAGGTGGCTTTTCTGCCGAATTACATAGGATGAGTGAACAATTTGGCGTAAGTCCCAAAAAGCCAATAATTTTTGAAACAGATCCAGTCGTCCTGGTAAAAAAGGTTTCAGATAACCTTAAAAAGTAAAGGAGGAGAGAAATGGACATAGAGAAAAGGAATAAGCTGTTTAATTTGATGATTTCTACGGGAAGCATTAAGTTCGGTAAGTTTACTCTAGCTTCGGGCAGAGAATCTTCCTATTACTGTGACGGAAGAATTGCCTCTACCCATCCAGACACGGCACCTCTTATCGGGCAATTACTTCTGCAAATAATGGATGAGAATAATCTTCAACCAGACTCAATCGGCGGTTTGGAGACAGGAGCCATCCCAATCGTTGGTCAGGTACAAGCCGCTGCTCATTACCTTGGACAAAGGCCACTCAAATCATTTTATGTCAGGAAACAGCCTAAAGGTCACGGCACCAAAAGTCAGATTGAAGGCAACTTTAAATCTAGCGATAAAGTCGTGATCTTTGAAGATGTCACTACTTCAGGAACTTCAGCTGGAATAGCCCTTGACGCTGTTCTGCTAAAGGAAGCTACTGTTTGCGCAGTGATTTGTCTTTTAGACAGGCAGGAAGGCGCACAGGAGTATTTTAAGCAAAGAGGAATTCCGTTTTATCCGCTTTTTACTAAACAGGAATTTCTCAATCAAAAAAAATAAGCAAACAAATTCGCACAGCCGCTTGTCTATCAGATGAGCGGCTATTTAATACCTAGAATTTTAGCGTTTTAGTTTAAATTATTGAGCTTGTTGACAAGAATACAGATTTTGCTAAAATATAAGTACAAAGCCGTTTGAGTTTGGTTAACGCCAAATGAAGGTCTAGGAAGAAACCTTTTAAAAAAGGGAGTAGAACCTGGCGCAGGCCCGCGTGAAGGGCAAAATTGAGAGTTTTAGTGTTATGCCTTGAGAACTTCAGCATGACATTAAAGAAATCAAGGTGGCACCGCGGAAAAAATTCCGTCCTTGAATCTATTACTGTTTTAATTTAGGTAATGGGTTTGAAGACGGAATTTTTTTGTTAATTTTAAAATTTAGTCATTAAATCATTTATTAAAAATTAAAAATTTATAATTTAAAATTATTAATCTAAAATCTATGTTAAGAACCAATACATGCGGAGAACTGACTAAAAAGCACGTAGGTAAAAGTATAACTTTATGCGGCTGGGTCAATTCCAGAAGAGATCATGGCGGCGTGATTTTTATTGACTTGCGCGACCGTTATGGTTTAACCCAAATCAAGTTTGACCCGGATATTTCCAAAGAGGCCTGGAATGAAGCTGATAAAGTACGGCCGGAATGGGTTTTGCAAGTCAGTGGCAAAGTTTTAGCCAGGCCAAAAGATATGATAAATAAAAATTTAGCAACAGGCGAGGTTGAAGTCGCAATTACTGAAATTAAAGTTTTAACCCAGTCCAAGACACCTCCTTTTGAAATTGATCAGGATAAAATGGTTAATGAGGATTTGCGTTTGAAGTACAGGTTTTTAGATTTGCGCCATACCAGATTACAGAAAATTGCAGCTGACCGCGATAAATTGATAACTTATGTGCGAGAATATTTTCATAAAAAAGATTTTCTGGAAATCCAAACTCCGATTTTAGCCAATTCCTCTCCAGAAGGTGCGCGAGATTATTTGGTACCCTCAAGATTACATCCAGGCAAGTTTTATGCTTTGCCACAAGCACCCCAGCAGTTTAAACAATTACTAATGATTGCTGGTTTTGATAAATATTTTCAGATCGCGCCGTGTTTTCGCGATGAAGACCCGCGCGCTGACCGACATCCAGGCGAATTTTATCAAATTGACATGGAAATGTCTTTTGTTGAACAGGATGATGTCTGGGCCGTGATTGAACCATTGATGATTGAATTGACTGAAAAATTTTCTGATAAAAAAATAATTAAAAAACCATTTCCCAGAATTACTTATAAAGACGCCATGGAAAAATATGGCTCTGACAAACCGGACTTGAGATTTGGCCTGGAAATCCAGCCAATCACTGAAATGGTTAAAGATTGTGGTTTTTCTGTTTTTAGCGAAGTTGTGAAAAATAAAGGCGTGGTTCATGCTTTAAAAATTGATGGTGGTGCTAAATTTTCTCGCAAGGAAATTGATGACTTGACAGGTATAGCTGTTTCCAGGGGAGCTAAAGGATTAGCGTATATTGTGATAAAAGAAAAGGGGGAGCTGCAATCACCGATTGTGAAATTCTTAGGTGATGATTTGGCTAATAAAATTGTGAATGAGCTTAAAGCCAAAACTGGCGATATTATTTTCTTTGGCGCTGATACTTGGAAAACTGTTTGCTCTGCTTTGGGCGCGGTCAGGAATGAATGCGGTAATCGTTTGGGCTTAAAAGATCCGAAAAAAGCAGCCTGGGCCTGGGTGATTGATTTCCCCATGTATGATCATTCAGAATTAGAACCAGGCAAAATAG
The DNA here is from genome assembly GCA_041651155.1 of Patescibacteria group bacterium. Classification (NCBI taxonomy): domain Bacteria; species Patescibacteria group bacterium. Next base: position 83,523 of record JBAZJU010000005.1, read on the forward strand.
ATTTTTCTCATAATCCTTTTTCTATGCCTCAAGGCGGGTTAAAAGCTTTGCAAGAAAAAGATCCTCTGGATATTTTAGCTTATCAATATGATATTGTCTGCAATGGCTATGAAATTTCTTCTGGCGCTATCAGAAATCATGAGCCAGAAATAATGTATAAGGCTTTTGAAATTGCAGGTTATACTAAAGCAGAAGTAGATGCCAAATTCGGCCACATGATTCGGGCCTTTGAATACGGAGCGCCCCCTCATGGCGGTGCTGCGCCAGGCATTGATCGTTTGTTAATGGTTTTATGGGAATTGCCCAGCATCCGTGATATCTATGCTTTTCCGAAAAATGGGCAGGCAGAGGATGTGATGCTTGATTCGCCGAGCGAAGTTACAGCAAATCAATTAAAAGAATTGCATATTAAATTGGATTTGGAAAAATAAGATTAAATATTTTAAAAAATAATTAATCCTATGAAGAAAATTTTATTTTTATTTCTGGCTGTGATTTTATTTTTATCTGGTTGCGCGTCAAAAACAGGCACGCAGCCAACTGTTTTAAATTCTAATAACACCACTGCAAACGAAACTGACATCACGAGTAAATGTACTGCTGGTCCAGTTGATTTAGAGGGTTATGGCGATAAGGGTAAGCGTCTAGCTAATTGTTTTGTCCAATATCCTGGTGAACCTTCTCGTCAGGATAAATCCTATTACATTGTGGAAGATATTTGCGGCCAGTTTACCAAAGAATTCATGGCCAGTATTTTGGGCAAAGAAATTGTTAAAGTTGAGCCGCCGAAAGTTTCGGGCTTATACAATTGCAGTTATTATTATGATGACAAGAACTATGTCATGCTGGTAATGGATTATTTAAGCGTAGCTGACCAGAAAAAAGGCAGGGAATTTATTGGCCATAAAATAATGGTTGATAATCGTATCCCCATGGAAAATTTTTACGCTGTTCAGGAAAATGGCCTTATTAATACTGTTTACTTAGTTTTAGGCCCAAACAAATTTATTAGTATTGAAAGAACAAGTGCTCAAGTTTTACCTGGTGACGAAGTTTTGCAGTTTGCGGCCAGGTTGGCCAAGGAGATTAAAGATTACAAATAATATTTGTCAAAAATTGCGCATTAAATTTGATTTGGAGAAATAGGAAGACGGAACCACTTGTAAGGCGATGGTGGGACGATTGTAAGACAGTTATAAAACAATAGTAAGACAATTGTATTACAATGTATTACTATTGTTTTACTTTCATTATTTATTGGGAGTTGACAGGAAGTACAAGCTTTGCTAAGGTGAAAATCAAAAGGCGTGTCTCGTTTTAGAGGCGTGTCAAAAAAAACGAGGAGGTGTGTCATGGAAAACCATGGTGCGTCTGAAGGAGAAGTGTTTGGGAAAGAAGTTGGCTTGATGTCAGAGGTAATTGTCACTGGACGAAAAGTCGGAGCAGGTAGGGATTTTTGGAAGGCAATAGCCCATAATCAAAAACTTTTCCAAAGTGTGGTTGAAACCGTTAAGTCATACCAACTGGCAATGATCCGTAAAATGATTATTGAGTGGGAGATCCTCTACCGCGAGGACGGCATTGAAGTGGATTTCTCAGATCTGCGGATACCAGAGACACAAAAAGGATTTGACCGACTGATTGTTATTCCCAAAGGCCTAAAAATCCAGCAAGCGTATGATACCTGCGCTAAACATTTTCCCTGCATAGAGAACACACTAAGAAATCTTGACGAATCCATGTCTAAAAATGATCGCGATCCGGTCAATGGCTCTTATGCTATTTGGGTGCGAGATTGGATTGAGGCAGATAGAGAACTAAAAAATTTATCTTTTTTTGATCTTCAAAAGAAAAAGATAGTTGGGATTACCTTTCTTGAACATATTCAGCACTGGCGCAAGTATTATAAAGAAACAGGCAATCCTATTGATATCAAAAATTCCACTCTCTGTTCTGGGTCGCAATCTAGTAATGGTGGCGTGCCTAGTACCCACTGGGATGGCAGAAGAATGATTACTCCCTTTTACTCTGTCAATTTTTGTGACGTAGCCCTGCGTGCTCGTGAAGCAGTTGTATAAAATTGTAACCTTAACCCCGTTTGGTCAAATGACTGGACGGGTTTTAAATTTGGGAAAAGTATGCGGGCGAAAACGCTCTTTGTCTTCACTGTCATTCAGAACGGAGTGAAGAATCCTGGATGTAATAGATTCCACGCTTCGCTCTGAATGACAAAGAGCGTTTTCGTCTGCGACTTGAATCATTCCAGTTTTTACGTTAAAATATAAAGGTAATATGCGTTTATCTAAGCTGCAAAAATACATACTTTTGCAGTCATTTGACTCAAAAAATAAGCTTGACCGCAAAGTTTTGCTTGGTTTTTACAGTTCTTATAAAAAGAAGCCTGGCTCGGCCAAGGCAGGCCCGAATCGGGAAATTATGGTTAATTCCATTACCTCAAGCCTAGACCGTTTAATAAAAAGGGGTTTAATTGTGGGGTTTGGCGAATTGACAAAAGAGAAAACATTTATCAATAAAATACGTTTGACGCCCTTGGGACGGAAAGTGGTAAAGAAACTTTTGGGAGAACAGAAACGACTTCCTTTAAAATTGAAAAGCACCAAATAACAAATTTCAAGTTCCAAATAAATCTCAAAATTTAAACTCCAAAATTTCAAATGTTTGTGATTTGAGATTTGATTATTGTAATTTATTTGTGATTTGGTTTTTGAAATTTGAGATTTTACATTATAAAAATCTAATATAACTTCATATAACTTAATTAACCTAATTCAAACATATGCCAGTTCCAAAACAAATCATTAATTACTTAGACAAACGAGGCGCTAAATATGCGATTATTACTCATCGTAAAGTTTACACTGCTTATGATGCGGCGCAGACCTTAAAAAAGAAATTAGATGAAATTGCCAAGAATTTACTGGTCAAAACCAATAAAGGTTTTGTCCTAGTTTTATTGCCAGCCTCAAAAAGAGTTGACTTGAAAAAATTGAAAAAATTAATGAATGCAAAAGGCATGGGTATTAAGACAGTTGAAATACCAAAAGAGGGTGTTATGGTCAGAGTATTTAAAGTTAAGCCAGGCGCGATGCCAGCTTTTGGCTCTTTACACGATTTGGAAGTTTATATGGATAAGGGTTTACAAAAAGTAAAAAAAGTTATTTTGCCAACAGGCAGTTTTACTGACAGCGTGGAAATGGCCATGAAAGAATTTGAAAAATTGGAAAAGCCAGTAGTAGGAGCATTTTCCGAAATGAAGAAGTTTAAGAAACCTTTGAAAAAAGCAATAAAGAAAACTGTTAAAAAAGCTAAAAAAGTAATTAAAAAAATTTCTAAAAAGAGAAGATAGATTTTTTGGCCAAGAAGCCAATAGCCAATAGGCACAAGCTAAAGGAAATAGAAATTATTCCTTGTCTTAATGCCCAATGGCTAAATATTGTCAATTTACACGTATTACATGGGAACATACAAGGTACAATTAGAATCCTGGCAAGGCCCTTTAGACCTGCTTTTGCAGTTAATTGAAAGCCAGGAAATGGATATCACTAAAGTTTCTTTGGCAACCGTGGCTGATCAATTTATCGCTTACATGAATGCCAATCCAAATTTAAAGCTGGAAGAAACTGCAGATTTTTTGGTTGTGGCAGCCAAGCTGATCTATATTAAGTCAAAGGCATTATTGCCAACCTTGGAAATTGAGGAAGAGGGCATTGATTTGGAAAAGCAGTTAAAGATGTATAAGGAATATTTGGAAGCAGCTAAGAAGATTCAGAAGATATTAAAAAAGAAGAAACAATGTTTTAGCAAAGAGAAATTTCCAGAAGGCGCCATGATTATTGGCTTTCACGCGCCTAAGAGCTTAACCGCAGCTAAAATGCAAAGGATTTACGAACAGGTTATAAAGCGTATTAAGCCAATTGTTATTTTGCCGCAAAGAGTAATTGCCAAAGCAATCAAGCTTTCAGAAAGGATTCAGCAAATTAAAGATTTGGTTTTAAAAGAAGCTTGTACTAGTTTTAATAAATTAATTTGCGATTCCAAGACTAAAACTGACAAAATCGTTTCTTTCCTGGCCGTCTTGGAACTCGTTAAACAAAAGATTTTGTGGGTGGAACAGGATGAGTTATTTAAGGATATAACATTGAAAAAAGTTTAAAATTCAAAGTTCAAAGTTTAAAATTGCAGTTTAAAGTTAAAAATTTTGGATTTTGAATTGTAATTTTGCATTTTGCATTTTAAATTTTTAATTATTTACATCATGTCGCTAAAATCAAAAATTGAATCTATTTTATTCATTTCTATCAGGCCTCTTTCAGCTGGGAAAATCGCAGAATTGGTTGGCGGTGATAAGGAAGATGTGAAAAAAGAATTGGATAATTTATTTACTGAATATAATCAAAATGACAGAGGAATTAGCTTACAGAAAATAGGCAGCAATTATCAGATGGTTTCCCATGCTGATAATGGCAAGCTTATCTCAGAATTTTTAAAAGAAGAAGTAACTGGAGAATTAACTCCGGCCTCATTGGAAACCCTAACTGTTGTCGCGTATCGCGGACCGATTACCAGAACAGAACTGGAAATGATCAGGGGAGTAAATTGCAGTATTATTTTAAGAAATTTAATGATTCGCGGGTTAATTGAGGAAATTGACGATAAGAAAAATATGGTCCAAAAATATCAGATTACCTTTGATTTTCTGAAACATTTAGGCTTAACAGATCCGACCCAGCTGCCTGAGTATGAAAAGTTAAATAGCCAGGAAGCTTTGGAAAAACTTTTAAATCCAACACAACCAGTGCAGCAAGATTTAAGCCAAGAAAATTAAGATACTTATAAAATCCCTTGCCGGGGATTTTTGATTTATTATATGCTTGCTAATTTTTTTATCAGCTTAATAGCCATACCCTTACTCTGGACTGCTCAATTTAATTTTGACGGCTTTTTAAATTTGGGGCAGTCTCAAAATTTTGCGATTGATCAGCAAAAAGCTCCTCAAAGAATCTATACAGATTATTTAGACGTAAAGACTACGGCCGAAAGCATCGTTGCAGTTGATGTTAAATCAGGGAAAATTTTATATCAGAAAAATTCTGATGAAATACGGCCTATCGCCAGCATCACCAAGCTAATGACTGCTTTGGTTTTTTTGGATCATAATCCAGGCTGGACAAAAGAAACCTTTACTATCCCAAGCGATTTACGCTATGGCAGCACGCCACACTTAAAAGATGGCGAAATTATTACTGTAAAGGATTTATTTTATACTGCCTTAGTAGCCTCAGACAATACAGCTATTATTGCTTTGACTAGAATCGCTGGATTTAATGAAGATCAATTTGTCCAGAAAATGAATGAGAAAGCTAAAAGTTTGGGTTTAGCGGAGACGCAGTTTGCTGACCCGAGCGGACTAGATCCAAATAATCAGTCTAGCGCTAAAGATGTGGCAAAACTTTTAAATTATGCTTTGCAAAATGAGGAACTTAAAAAGGTGACGACCACAGAAGCCTATGAATTTCAAGCAATGACAAAAGTTAAATCAAGAACTGTGAAATTATATAATACTGACCGTTTAGTCCATAGTTATTTGGACATTGTCGGCGGTAAAACCGGTTCCTTGAATGAAGCAGGTTATTGCTTGGCAGTAAAAATAAAAGGAGCAAGCGAACAAGAAATTTTAATCGTTGTTTTGGGCAGTAAAACTGATGGCGACCGTTTTCAAGATGTTAAAGCTGTTTACGATTGGGTGTTTTCTAATTATAAATGGTAATTTATGTTTGATCTTAATTATATAGAAATATTTAAAAATATTTCTCCTCAATTTGCTACTTTTTTAATTGCCATGATTCCCGTCGCTGAATTAAGGGTAGCTTTGCCGCTAGCAATAACCGCCTATAAATTATCACTCTGGGAGGCTCTATTCTTTTCAATATTGGGTAATATTGTGCCAGTTTTTTTTATACTTTATTTTGTTGAACCGTTTACTGAATTTCTAATGAAACATTCCAGAATTTTTAAAAGTTTTTTTACCTGGCTATTTAAAAGAACCAGAATTAAATTTGCAGGGAATTATGAAAAATATGGTTTATTGGCGCTGGCAATTTTTGTGGCAATACCATTACCAATGACAGGCGCCTGGACAGGAGCTTTGGCAGCGTTTTTATTTCAAATTCCTAAAAAACAAGCGGCAATTTATATACTATTAGGAATTTTTTGCGCTGCAATAATTGTTACATTTTTGACTTTTAGCACTCTTGGAACCATAAATTTATTTAAATAAAACTACTATGAAAATCGGCATTGACTGTCGAACAATTTTAAATACTCAATTTGGCGAACTGGCCGGTGTCGGGCACTATACTTATTATTTGCTTAAATACTTATTAGATATGGATAAGGTAAATGAATATGTTTTGTTTTTTTATGACCACAGGATTAAAGTTCCGGAATTTGAGCAGCCTAATGTAAAAATAGTTTATTTCCCTGGTTTGGAAAATATTGGCAAGATTCCTTTTTTTTACCGCCATTGGTTTATCCCGCAAATTTTACGATTGTATAGATTGGATCTTTATCATAATCCTGCTAATATAATTCCCATTTTTCATTTTAAAAAGTCTCTGATTACTGTGCATGATTTGGCAGTTTATAAGCATCCTGAATGGTTCCCCGGCAGACAATTTTTTAATTTAAGGATACTAATGCCCTGGAGTTTTTCCAAAGCCAGAAAAATAATAGCAGTTTCACAGAGCACCAAAGATGATTTGATAAAGCTTTTTGGGGTAAAAAAAGAAAAAATTGAAGTTATCTATGAAGGAGTTGAGGATTATACGAAAATTTCAATTGATGAGAGCAAGCTTAGCGAAAAGGTTAAGCTTGCAGATCAATTTTTTTTGTTTATTGGATCACTTGAACCTAGAAAAAATTTAGCCAGATTAGTTGAGGCTTTTGCTGAATTTATCAAAACCGCTCCTGATAAAAATATAAAATTAATTTTGGCAGGCAAAAAAGGCTGGAAATACGAGCCGATTTTTGAAGCAATAGATAGATTTGGCTTGCATGATAAAGTTATTTATCTTGGCTATATAACTTTGGAAGAAAAAGTATATTTGCTAAAAAAAGCAATTGCTCTGACTTATCCAAGCTTATATGAAGGTTTTGGTTTGCCGATTATTGAAGCTATGAATTTAGGCGTGCCGATTATAACTTCTAATGTTGCCTCAATTCCCGAATTAGTTATTGATAATGCGTTATTAATTGATCCTTACGATGTTCAGGCGATAAAAGAGGCGATGCAAAAAATTGTTGGAGACAAAGAATTAAGGAAATCACTAGCAAAAAAAAGCCAGGGCATTGCCCAGAATTTTACCTGGCAGGAATGCGCAAAAAAAACCTTGGCAGTTTACGAATCATTAAAATAAGGCGCAACAAAAAAACAACTCTGCGTCGCAGCGCTGTTTTTTTAATTATTTAACGCAAGATTAAATAAATAATAATAATTTGGACAAGAATCCCAAGTTTTAGGGAAATGGTCCAGTGTAAACGATTATGGGTCCAATCGTGAAATTTATGAGTACGTCTAAAATATTTTTCTGAAACTTCATAAGCCGCGACCATAATATCCGGTAAAACTCCGCCTGTGATTCCCCATAAGACATTGGCGTTAAAAGATATTTTATGGAAATAGAAAAGCAGAGTTAGTAGAATAATTGTGGAAAAAATATCAAAGATAATCAAATACAGCATGCCTTTGTTTTTAAAATCATTGCGGTATGCTTTAATTAATTGTTGATCACCGTGAGGAATAAGATCCAAAAAAAAGTGGGAAATAAAAGCTAAAACAAAAGCTAGAAGCGGAGTATTAACATTTTCGCCTATAATTGCACCGACTGTAGCATGAACCGAGAGTAACATATTAAACAATAAAAGTAAGTAAAATTATAAAGAAGATAATTTGTAAGATTAGTCCTGTTGTAAATTTCCATTCATATTTTTTGGCTATTAAGAAATGGAAAAAATTATGGAGTTTTTGATGCAGTTTTAAAAATTTTTTGTTAGAAGTAAGGTATATTGCCTGAAAAAAATCTGGGAGAAGGCTGCCAAAAAACGCCCAATAAACACTCGGTTTAAGAAATTCTATCCTTTGGTAAAAAATCAAAAGCAGAGAACCTAGAGTTAAGATATCAATAGCAGCAGCGCTGATTAAAAACATCATGCCTTTCCAATTTTGGGGTGTCCTGCTGTCGCCATGCGGGATTGCATCAAAAATATAGTGGGCGATTAGGCCAAGAAAAAAGGCGAAGATGGGATTTTGGATGCGTTGGCCGATTATTATGCCAATTGCGCCATGAACTGTTAAAAACATATTTTTTATTTTAGAGTACCAGGGGAGAGAATTGAACTCTCGACCTCGGGCTTATGAGTCCCGCGCTCTAACCAACTGAGCTACCCTGGCTTGATTATAACAAAAATAGTTTATTTGGCAATAAACTATTATGTAAAAATTATAGCCTAAAAATACGATTTTGGCAAGGCTTAATTGACTACCATTGATACTTGGCTTTTTGTAAAAATTGGCATAAAGAAATTAAGTTTTTTGCAATTTTAGCTTCGTCCTCATAAATCCATTCATCCCATTTTACTTTGCCATTAGTTACTACCTTTTCTTTGGCCGGATAATACATGATGCCGTATGGCGGAATAAATAAGCCAAGATGATTGGCTGCAAGCGCCATTGATGATGACGCATTTAGCCTGCCACCTTCATTTTCTTTGGAGGCTGAAAAAAAGACCCCAATTTTACCTTCCATTAAATAGCCATTGGCAGCCAGGCAGCATAAACGATCAAAAAAGTTTTTCATTAGTCCGCTCATATTGAACCAATATATAGGTGTGCCAAAAATTATTGCATCTGCTTTAAGCAGTTGAGGATAAATTTTTTGCATGCCATCTTTCTGGATGCAAGGATATTTACAAGTCTTAGGGTCAGTACTATAGCAGCCTTTACAAGCATTAATTTTGTAATCTTTGAGATTGATTAATTTGGTTTCAGCGCCAGATTTTTTAAACTTAGCTAGAAAATTTTTTAATAATCTGCCTGTTGTGCCAGCATTATGTGGCGAGCCGTTAATGCCCAAAACTAAAATTTTTTTACTCATAATTTTTAAATTTAATTTTATGTGCCGCCAGTCGGGGTCGAACCGACATGGAATTACTTCCACACGATTTTGAGCCTGCCTGCCGGCAGGCAGGTCGTGCTAGTATGGTTGTTATGTGCCGCCAGTCGGGGTCGAACCGACATGGGATTGCTCCCGCAGGATTTTGAGTCCTGTGCGTCTGCCAATTCCGCCATGGCGGCATGTATTTAAAGTAGATTTTTTAAAAATTCTTTACCACAACCAGATTTTAAATATTTTTCTTTTTTTCTGGCTTCTAATCGGTTCGGGTATTCTTCAATTAATATAATATCAAATGGTTTATAAGGTTTGGTAGTTTTATTATATCCAAGATTGTGTTGCTTGATTCTTCGTGCTGGATTATCTGAAATCCCTACATAAATATAATTTTTGTTTTTACTTTTTATGGCGTAAACATAATACATATGAAAAAGATTTTGAGCCTGCCTGCCGGCAGGCAGGTCGTGCGCGTCTGCCCTGCCTACCGGCAGGCAAGCAATTCCGCCATGGCGGCAGGGCTTAAATATTACTTATTTTATCTAAATTTTTGGCTTTTGTCAATTTTACCCTGCATTAGACTATCCTAAAGTGTCGGTCATTGCAGGGCTTCGCAAAATTCTTAAAATAGTGTAGAATAAAGGTATCTTTATAAAAAATATGGGTCAAATAATCTCAATAGTTAATCAAAAAGGGGGAGTCGGCAAAACAACAACTGCCATTAATTTGGCTGCTTATTTGGCTAGTTTGGGCAAATTTGTATTGTTAGTTGATATGGATCCGCAGGCCAATGCCACGAGCGGTTTAGGCATAGATTATAATAGTCTGGACAAGGGTGTTTATGAAGCAATAATTGGTTCTCATAATTTGCGGGATGTTGTTTTAAATACTACAATTTCCGGCTATAAAATCGTGCCAGCAACATTAAATTTAGCCGGAGCAAATGTGGAATTAGTTAATTTGGAAAATCGGGAATTTAAGCTTGAACAAGCCTTACTGCCGATTCGTAATGACTATGATTATATTTTAATTGATTGCCCTCCATCTTTAGGCCTTTTAACTATTAACAGTTTGGTAGCCGCAGAAAAGCTTTTAATTCCAGTCCAAGCAGAATATTACGCTTTGGAAGGTTTGGGCCAACTAATCAATACCATTAGTCTTGTTAAAAATATAAACCCTAATATAGAAGTTTTAGGCGCTGTTTTAACCATGTTTGATAAACGAAATAATTTGTCTGAAGAAATTTTACATCAGCTTTACCAATATTTTCCCAATCGTATTTTTCGTTCAGTTATTCCGCGCAATGTGCGTTTAACTGAGGCGCCAAGTTATGGTAAAACAATTTTAGAATATGATCCTAAATCAAAAGGCGCCAAAGCTTATGAAAGATTGGCGCGAGAGATTATTGATTTAACTAATACCAATTATTTTTAGAAATTGGAAATTGGAAAATGGAAAGTAGGGATAAGAAAAAATTTTAATTTTATATTTACGATATCTAATTTTTAATTACTAATCAACTAATATCATTTATTATGCCATTAGGAAGGGGTTTGAATTCTTTATTGCCCTCAAAACCAATTGCGACTAAATTTTCCAATGAGGAAATTAATAAAATTGATGAAAAAAACCGGATCTGGCAAGTTGAGCTGGAAAAAATCCAATTAAATCCGCAACAGCCGAGAAAAAGGTTTGACCATGCGGAACTTGAAGATTTGATTGAATCCATCAAATCATATGGCATTATTCAACCTTTAATTACCACTAAAACTGCGGATAATAATTATCAATTAATTGCCGGCGAGCGCAGATTTCGCGCTGCCCAGGTCTTGAATTTAAAAACAGTGCCAGTTTTGGTGCGGGAAGCAAAAGAACAGGAAAAATTAGAATTAGCTTTGATTGAAAATGTACAAAGAAAAAATTTAAATCCGATTGAGGAAGCATTATCATATAAGCGGCTAATTGATGAATTTAATTTGTCGCAGGAAGAAGTCGGACAAAAAATCGGTAAAAAAAGATCTACGATTGCCAATACCTTAAGGCTTTTAGCTTTACCGGAAGAAGTGCAAAAGGCGATTTTGGATGAAAAAATTTCCGAGGGGCACGCCCGCACAATTGCTGCTTTGGCTAATGAAAAAGAACAATTGGATCTTTTGAAAAAGATCGTACATAATCAGATGACTGTCAGGGAAGCAGAAAGCCAAGTTAAAAAAGTCAGGGTGAAAAGTCATGTGAGGACATTACAAACCGATCCGGTGATTTTAGAAAAAGAAGAAAAATTAAGAAATTTTTTGGGTCATAAAGTCAGTATAAAAAATCAGGGCAAAGGCGGCGAACTAGTTATCTTTTATCATTCTCAAGATGATCTGAATGATATTTATAAAAAATTATTAGATCTGGAGTAATATGAAGCTAATTAATTATCTGAGAAATTCTTTGGTTTACCTGAAAGATTTTCAGGAGTTATTTTTAGAAAAATTAATCCGTTTAACTATCTATGGGGGAGCATTGCTTCTGCCCCTTTTTTTTATTCCTTTAACTACGCAATTTTTAGAATATAGTAAAGTGATATTGTTCTACCTGCTGGTAGTTTTAGGCTGTATTTTTTGGCTCGTAAAAATATTTATAACAAAAAAGTTAAATCTTCAAACAAAGTGGCTGGATATTCCCATTATCATATTTTTGCTTGTTTATTTTCTAGCGAGTCTATTTTCTTTTGATGCTTATCAGAGCTTTTTGGGCAGATATTTACAAATTGATTTTTCTTTTTTGACATTTGTCTTTTTGACTTTGTTTTATTTTTTGACCAGCAGGTTTATAAAAACAGTTCAAGAAATAAAGACAATTTTTTATTGCCTGACGGTTTCTTCTTTGTTATTAATTATAAGCAGTGTCCTGGGAATTTTTGCTTTAAATCCTTTGCCCTCGCTTTTGGGAAATTCAGCCAATAGCTTTTACTTTCTTGTTTTATTGGCTTTGATTTTTAATACTGCTTTAATATTGCTTGCCAAAAAGAAAACTACTCAAATTTTAACTTTTATACTTAGCTTGGTTTTTTTAGTCAGCCTTTTCGTTACGAGTAATCAAAATATCTTGCTAATATTAATTTTAACAATTTTCTTTTTTATTTTAATTAGTTCGTTTCGTTCGCAGCACTTTTCCAATAAATTGGTGATAACATTAACTTGCCTGCTTTTTTTAACTGTGCTCGCTCTGATTTTACCAGTGAGCAATTGGCTAGGTTTAATTAGTCCTGTTCAATTAAGCTTGCCCGCAGCCTTTGGCTGGCAAATTACAAAAGCAAGCTTGGCTGACAATTTTATTTTAGGTGTCGGTCCGCAAAATTTTGCCTTTAGTTTTTTTAAATATAGGCCTTTAGCATTTAATCTTACAAATTTGTGGCAGTTTAGCTTTGCTAAAAACTCTAATTTCTGGCTGGAGATATTGAATAACACAGGCGCATTAGGGCTATTGATTATGATTATTATTCTAGGCTCGTATTTTAAAAAATTTTTCAGTTTTGTCAAAAGGTTTGAAATTTTAGACAGCTTGTCCTCGGAAAGATTTTATTTAGCCATAATTATTAGTACCGGCTTAATTGCCCTAATAATCTATGGGTTTTTAATAAATTTTGATTTCCTTTCAGGTTACTTATTATTCTTATTATTAGGTTTGGGAGTAAGCTTAATCCAGCCAGTTGCTTGGAGTAAAATTTTTACTAATAAGTATGTTTTAGATTTAATGGTTTATGCCTTAGTAATTTTAATCTTATGTTTCGGTTATTTTGGTTTTAAAATAATTTTAGCTGACAGCTATATAAATCAGGCAATAGCTAAAAATTATGCAGCTCTTGAAGACTATAACTGGAGTGAATCAAAAATACAGCAAGCTATAAAATATAACCCACTGCGTCTTGATTATAATTTAACCCTGGATAATTTATTAATAAGCAAACTGGTGTTTGCGCAAAAAAATGGTCAGTCAGTTGAAGCTGAAAATTTACTAACCCAGATTACAAATAATTTGAGCGCGGTAATGCAAAAAGAGAAATTAAGCCGTGATGATTATTTGGCTTTACAGCAAAATTATACAGCTTTAAAAAATATGGGTCTGCCATTTATTGATCAGCAAAAAGAAATATTAGATAAGTTACTAGCTTTTGATCCTAAAAATCCAGAATTACACATTGATCGCGCACTATTGAATTTTGAGCAGTATGATTTGTTAAAGCAGGGCAAATTACAAGCAGCTGATAAACAAGCAGCCATGGCTGTTTTACTTAAGGATGTTAAATCTGATTTGGATACGAGTCTTGAACTTAAAAATAATTATGTTTTAGGTTATTTTAATCTGGGCCTTTATTATCAGGAAATAGGAGATGAACCGCAAGCTCTGCTGAATATTGCCAAAGCTTTTGATTTGGATCCCAGCCAAAAATTGGTTGTATTGAGTCTAAAAAAACTTTATCTTAACCAAGATAAAGTTGATATGGCAATTGAGGTTTTAACAAAATATCTAAGCTTAAATCCTTTGGATAATGAAATTAGATTAGAATTAGCTTTGATTTATCGTGATAATAATAAATTGGATTTAACCAAAGCAGAATTAAATAAAATTTTAGAAATGCAGCCGGACAATGCGCAAGCTAAAGAAATTTTGGATAAATTAGAATAATCTAATTGTTTACTTTTTTAAGAATCTATCAATCAGCGTCCTTTTTGCCAGGATGCTTTTTATTTTACTTTTTGCTTGGGGAGTTTTAACAAATTTTAACCAGTCAGAGCTTGGATATTTGCGGTTTTTATCAGTCAGAATTTCAATCACATCCCCGCTCTTTAAAGGCGTATCCAGACTGGCGATATGATTGTTTATAAGAGAACCAGTGCATTGATTGCCTACATCAGTATGCACATAATAAGCAAAATCAATCGGAGTAGCGCCTTTAGGCAGATCAATAACATCGCCTTTGGGCGTAAACACAAAAATTCTGTCCTGGAAAACGTCAATTTTTAAATTTTCTAAAAATTTTTGATTCGCTGTCAGCTCTTTTTGCCATTTGGTTAATTCCTCAATCCATTTTGTTTTTCTGCTTAGTTTAAGTGAACCCTTTTCATCGTAATGCCAATGGGCAGCAATGCCAAATTCAGCATCTTCATCCATTTCCTTGGTTCTGATCTGGATTTCAATAATTTCACCATCAGTGGTGAAAACAGTGGTGTGCAAAGAAGAATAGCCATTGGGTTTTGGCTGGGCAATGTAATCTTTGATGCGGCCTTTGAGCGGCTTCATTTTTTTATGGATAATGCCCAGGACAGCATAACAGGTCGGCACATCTTTAACTATGATTCTTAAGGCTACAAAATCATAAACGCGGTTAATATCTTTATTATGCTTGATCAGTTTTTGGTACAGGCTGTACAATTGCTTGACGCGGCCTTTAACTTCTAAAAATTCAAGCCCTTCATTATTTAATTCTTCTTTAACAAAATGCACTACCTTATCAAGATACTTTTCTTTGACCTTGGTTTGTTCTTCAATTAATTTTTTCAGCCAATTATATTCTTTGGGGTAAAGATATTTAAAAGCCTCTTCCTCAAGATTGCCTTTCATTTCATACATGCCCAAGCGATTAGCAATCGGAGCATAGATTTCCAGTACTTCAGAAGCAATTCTGATTTGTTTATTGCGAGGCAAAGCATATAATGTTTTTAAATTATGCAAACGATCAGCAAATTTAATTAAAATTACGCGCAAGTCTTCGGCCATGGCAATAAACATTTTTCTTAGATTTTCAATATAACGTTCAATGCCGCGGTATTTAATTGATCCTAATTTTGTAATGCCTTCAACTAAGCCGGCGACTTCAGTGCCAAAATTTTTTTCAATTTCTGATAAAGGTACATTTGTATCCTCCGGCACATCATGCAGCAAGGCAGCAATAATAATAGGCAGGCTTAATTTCATGTCCGCCAAAGTCTGGGCTGTGGCTAAGGGGTGAAAAATATAATCTTCACCAGTTAATCTTTTTTGGCCTGCATGAGCTTCTTTGGCAAAACCATAAGCCAGCTCAACTAATTCCAAGTCAGCTTTTGGGATATAATCCTTAATTGTTTTGATTAAATTTTTAAATTTTACTTCGCGTTCCGGCATAGGGAAAATGATCAGAGGTTTTAAATGTTTTATAGGAGTATGGGTTTAAAGGAAAAATGTTTTAAGGTTTCACAGGAAAAATTGCTTAGAGGTAAAGGGAAAGATATTTAGCCTATTAGCAGAATATCCTTTTTTCTTTTAAAACCTATTAAACCTTTAATTTTATTATAGAATATTTTATTGTAACTTTAAAGCGCAATAAAGTCAAGATAGCGTCCCCTTTTGCGACTGCTAAGAATATTGGATTTTCTCTAAGGTTGGAAGAATATCAGGAATTATCCTATTCTTAAGGGGATAATTCATTAAAATTACCGTTATTATGACAAAAAAAAC
>JBAZJU010000006.1 GCA_041651155.1 Patescibacteria group bacterium
TCGTGATCGCTGTAAGCATGTTCGCACTTCCCAGGCATTGAAATTAAGAGCGGTTACTTTAACGAGAGTGCGAACTTCAGTGACTTGCAACCATAGAAATTTTCAACAGAATTAATTCATACTACCCCCATATGATAAAATTTTATTGATCGCTCGTCTAAAGTAATTTTGACCTGAGTGCTTCACGCACCCCTTAAATACACATTCAAATAAGCCCTAAGGTTCCTCTAAACAATAATTCCGAGACCGAGGCGGCCTTACCAGAAAAAGTTATGCACATGCCTGGCTTTTTTTGTTATATTTTATCTCATAAAAGGTTTATAATTAAGTTAAGAGTCAGTTAGGCTCTGCAAGCGAAACAAAGGGGGTGGACACCATGGTTGTCTGGAGAAAATGCCCGATTTGCGGGCAATATTACCAGGGCAATATGTCAGGAGGCACTTGCGCCTGCGGCTACAAATTCGGCCAACAATTTAAACCCCTTTACTCATTCTTTCACTTTTTTGCGGGATACCTTAATAGGTATCCCGTTTCTTTTTCTTGAAACGTCGCTTGCGAGTGACGTTTTTTGACAGTTTAAAAAACGTCTGCTATAATTAAAAGTATGAAAAATCATACTTTTCATAATTAATAAATAATTTATTAAACTTAGGGGATTATATTTATGATTGAAGTCAATAATCTGACTAAAAGGTTTCATGATTTCGTGGCAGTTGATGATATCTCCTTTAATATTAATGAAGGAGAAATTTTTGCATTTTTGGGGCCGAATGGCGCCGGCAAATCAACAACGATTAAAATGCTGACAACTTTGCTCCAACCTACGGGTGGAAAAATTATACTTGATGGGCATGATCCAGTGCATCAGCCTGATTTGGCTCGCCGTTCTTTTGGCATTGTCTTTCAAGACCCAAGTTTGGACGATGAGCTGACCGCCTGGGAAAATATGGATTTGCACGGCGTGCTTTATGATGTGCCTGATAAATTGCGCAAAGAAAGGGCGGAGCAACTTTTAAAATTTGTTGATTTGTGGGAACGCAAAGATAGTTTGGTCAAAGAATTTTCCGGGGGCATGAAACGAAGACTGGAGATCGCCCGCGGCCTTTTGCATCATCCCAAAATTATTTTTTTGGATGAACCAACTATTGGCCTTGATCCGCAAACCAGAAATTTGATGTGGACATATTTGAAAGAATTGAATAAAAATGAAGGGACAACAATTTTTTTTACCACGCACTATATGGCAGAAGCGGAAAAAATCGCTCAGAGGATTGCCATTATTGACCACGGGAAAATCATTGCGACCGGCACCTCAGAGGAATTAAAGAGCCAAACAAAAACTAATTCATTAGAAGAAGCTTTTCTGGCCTTAACCGGAAATACCATCCGTGAGGAAACAGCGAACGCTAGCGATCGAATGCGCTTGGCGCGTCGTAGCTGGAGAAGATAACCTTTATATTTATGAAAAAGATATATTTTCTTTGGTTGAGACAAATCAAACGCTATCTGCGTTCCAGGTCGCGCATTATCGGTTCCTTGGGACAG
Organism: Patescibacteria group bacterium; assembly: GCA_041651155.1. Taxonomy (NCBI): domain Bacteria; species Patescibacteria group bacterium. Next base: position 1,546 of record JBAZJU010000006.1, read on the forward strand.
CCCCTGCTTTTTTTGCTAGCCTTGGGTTATGGATTTGGTTCGGTTTTTCAAAAAGCGGGCGAGGGCAATTATCTTAATTTTTTAGCGCCTGGAATTATAGGCATGAGTATTATTTTTACCGCGATTTTCACAGGCATTGAAATAATATGGGACCGCCAATTTGGATTTTTGAAAGAAATGATGGTGGCGCCAATGTCGCGTATCAGCATTATGATTGGCAGAACATTGGGTGGCGCGACCGTGGCCACTGCTCAAGGCTTAATCGTTCTTTTGATTTCTCTGCTTTTTGGTTTTCATCCTTATAATTGGTTTTTAATTATTGCCTCTATCCCTGTCATGTTTGTCATAGCGCTTCTTTTTACTGCCTTAGGCACGATGATTGCTTCTTTTCTTGATGATATGCAGGGTTTTCAGCTTATTATGAATTTTTTAGTCATGCCCTTATTCTTTCTGTCTGGCGCATTATTTCCTCTGCAGGGTTTGCCAAAGGTGCTCTCAATCATTGCCCAATTAGATCCGCTTTCATATGGGATTGATGCTTTGCGCGATCTTCTTATTGGCGCCAGTTTTTACGGTTTAAGCTTTGATATTCTAATTCTTAGCTCTGTTACCCTGATATTCTTATTTTTGGGCAGCTATTTTTTTAAAAAAATTCAAATTTAAGATTAAAAAAATTTATGATTCAGAAAAATGTCGCTTGCATAAAAAATTATGGCTCGGCCACAGTAGGCGAGCGAGGCCAGGTAGTCATCCCTAAGGAAATTAGAAAGGAAATGAAAGTCAGGGCCGGAGATAAGTTTTTTGTTTTTTCGCGGCTGCATAAAGTTATCGTGTTTATTAAAGCTGAAAATTTTGATATAATGATAAATGAGATGACTAAAACTCTGGAGAACTTAAAAAAAGTAAAAAGATAATGATATATGAAGCTACAATGGCTCACAAATCCTCTTAAAAAATTGCTGAAGAAAAAAAGTTTTTGGATTATTCTGGTGATATTAATAATTGCCGTGATTGTTTTTTTTAATTCTTCAAGCAGCAAAAAAATCCAATATGTTACCGATACTGTTAAAAAGGGGAAATTAACCCAGACAGTTTCAGAAACAGGCACAGTTGAATCCGCTGCTGCCATTGATTTGAATTTTAAAAATCCAGGCACGCTTAAAGAAATTTTGGTTAAAGAGGGCGCTGATGTAAAAGCCGGCGATGCCCTGGCCAGGCTAGATGCTGGCAGTCTGGAAATCCAGGTCAAACAAGCTCAGGCCAATTTGGATATTGCCAGCGCTAATTTAAACCGTCTTTTGGCTGGCGCAAGCAAAGAAGATATAAATGTTACCCAGGAAAGCGTAAATAATGCCAAAATCGCTTATGAAAGCGCTCAGGTGGATTATAATAATCTGGTGGCAAAATTAGGCAAGGATCTTGATACTTTGCAGCAAAATATTAAAGACGCCCAGACAGCTTTGCAAAACGCGCAGGATACAAATTTAACAAGCGTGAATGACGCCTGGCAGAATTTGATTACTACAATCAGAAGCAAGGCTGATGCCGCTAATACTTCTTTGGATTTTATTAATTATCAATTTATTAATCTGAGCAATGTAGGCGACGAGCAGTCAAAAAATAATACCTGGACCTATTATATGCTGGCTAAAGAAGATTTAACTGACTTGATTAACCAGCTTAATAAATCAGATGAAGCCTTGACCTATGACGACACGATTGCAGTGGCTAATAAATCAATTGAAATGTATAACTATATAAATATCAGTTTAAATAGCTTGTTTAACACGATCAGTTCAACCGTGGTTGACGCGCGTTTTTTTCAGACTACAGTTGATAATGCCAAAGCCCTGGTTAAGGCAGAACAAACCACAGACAGTGCCAATCTCAGCGCTTTGCAGAGCTCATATCAGAATTTTTCGTCTGTTCAATTAGCTTATAATTCAGCAGTTGATGCTGCCACTGCCACTCTAAATACAAACCAAAACAATTTTAATTCTGCCTTGGCTAATAAGGATTTGCAGATTCAACAGTCCAAAGCTGCTGTTGATAATGCTCTAGGCGCATATAATCTGGCTAAAGCGCAGCTAGATTTAAAAAAAGCGCCGGCGCGCGTAACAGATATTCAATATTATCAGGCACAAGTTAACCAAGCGCTGGCCGCGGTTGATTTGGCTTTGAGTAATTTAAATGATTATACGATTTATGCGCCGACAGACGGCATTATTACTTTTATTAATTATAAAATCGGCGAGCAGGTAAGTTATGGCGGTTCAAGCAATAGTACCTTATCACAGCCCGCTATTTCCATGTTGGGCAAAAATGATTTCCAGATCAAAGTTGATGTGCCGGAATCTGATATTATTAAAATTAAAATAAACAATCCGGTGACAATAACCTTGGATGCTTACGGCAGCTCTACAGAATTCACGGGCAAGGCGATTTATATTGATGTGGCAGAGACCCTGCTTTCTGATGTGGTTTATTATAAAGTGACTGTGGCTTTGGATAAGACAGATTTAGAAGTCAAATCAGGCATGACGGCCAATGTTGATATTCAGACAGCGCAAAAAGACGATGCGCTCTATGTGCCAAATCGTGCGATTAAGCAAACAACCGACGGCAAACCGTATGTGGAAGTTTTAAAATTCGGCAATCCGCAAAAAATTGATGTTAGTATAGGCTTAAAAGGCGATCAAGGCACAGAAATAACGAGCGGCTTAAGTGAAGGCCAATCAATTATAGTTTTTTCTAGCCAGTAATATATGTCAACAAATACTCTAATAAAATTGGTGAAAGCAAGTAAGGATTATGTCAACGAGGAAATAGTGACAAAAGTCTTGCACGATATAAACCTGGAAATTAATAAAGGCGAATTCGTGGCGATAATGGGCCCGTCTGGTTCGGGCAAATCAACCCTGATGCATGTCATGGGTTTTTTAGATAAATTAACTGCTGGCAAATATTTTTTTAAAAGCAAAGACGTGAGTGATTTAAATGATGATCAGCTGGCGGAAATTAGGAATCAAGAAGTTGGCTTTGTTTTTCAGGCTTTTAATTTGCTGCCGCGCACTAGTGTTTTTGATAATGTTAAATTGCCTTTAGTTTATGGAGACAAAAAGTTGGATAACGAAAAGGTTATCAATGCGATCAAATCAGTCGGGCTTTATCATCGGCTCAATAATTTGTCAAACCAGCTGTCAGGCGGAGAAAAACAGAGAGTGGCGATTGCCCGAGCCCTGGTCAATGAGCCTTCAATTATTTTTGCAGATGAGCCGACTGGAAATTTGGACAGTAAATCCGGCAAACAGATCATGGAAATCCTGCAGGATTTAAACGATGAGGGTAAAACAATTGTCTTAGTAACACATGAACAATATACAGCCGAGCATGCGCAAAGGATTATTAGAATCAGAGATGGAGATATTGTCGGAGATATTCAGGTCGCCGAAAGGCTTTTTGCCAAAATGGAAGACCAACTGACAAAATAATGCGAATCTGCGAATAATGCGAATTTACGAATGAAGTAATAGAAGTACAATTCGTATATTCGCCTGCCTGCCCTGCCTACCGGCAGGCAGGCGGTAGGCAGGTACAAATTCGTAATTTCGTAGGAGCATTAACTTGCCAAGCACACAAACCAAGTCCAAGCACAAACAAGCTCAAAACCTATGCAGTTATCATCCTTACTAAAAATTTCATACACAGCCTTGCTGTCAAAAAAATCCCGAACGTTTTTAACAATGCTCGGGATTATTATTGGCATTGCTTCAGTGATTATTATTATGTCAGTCGGCGCAGGCGCGCAAAGTTTAATTGTAAATCAGATCAAAAGCCAGGGCTCAAACTTGATTGCTATTTTTCCCGGCAAAAGTGATGAAAAAGGACCGCCGCCGAGTGTAATGGGGATTGTAAATACTAGTCTTAAAAATGAAGATATTGATGCGCTAATGAATCCTAATAATGCTCCGCATGTGGTAGCAGCTACAGGCTATAATTCGGGCAGCGCCACATTTTCCTGGCGCGACCAGCAAATGGACGGCACATTCAACGGCGTGAACAGTTTTTTCCCGATTGTGGATGACGCGCCAGTGGCAGAGGGCAGGTTTTTTACAAAAGAAGAAAATATGTCTTTGGCCAGAGTGGCCATAATCGGCAGCCAGGCTAAGCTTGATCTTTTTGGCGATGCTGATCCATTGGGCCAAGAAATAAAAATGAAAAGGGTCTCATTCACAGTTATCGGGGTGATGCCGGCCAGGGGCACGCGAGGCTTTCAAAATCAAGACAGTTTGATATTTGTCCCGCAAAATACGGCGCAAAAACTTTTATTAGGCATAAATTATAGTTCTTTGGCCAGGGTCAAAGTGGATAGTGAAAGTAATTTAAATGTAACAATCAATGATATTACTTTAACCTTGCGCGAAAGGCATGGCATCACTGATCCTGCCAATGATGATTTTACCATCAGGTCGCAGCAGGATTCTTTAAATGTGCTGCTATCAGTGACAGATGCTATTAAATTTTTTTTGGCAGCCATTGCCGCCATTTCATTGATAGTTGGCGGCGTGGGCATTATGAATATAATGCTTGTCTCGGTTTCTGAACGAACTCGGGAAATCGGCCTGAGAAAAGCTGTAGGCGCAAAAAGCAGCTCGATTTCCCTGCAATTTTTAGTTGAATCAGTGATTGTGACTTTACTGGGCGGAATTATTGGAATTATTGCCGGCGCAGCGCTCTCGATTTTAGTTGCTTTGGTTGCCCGTTATTTAGGCTATGATTGGGATCTGGCGATTTCAATCACTTCTATTTTATTAGCGACTTCTATTTCTATTATAATTGGTTTAATTTTTGGCATTTATCCGGCGCAAAGAGCAGCAAGATTAAATCCGATTGAGGCTTTGCGTTACGAGTAATACTACAGATTACAGATTCTTACAGATATACGAATACAAATTGATAATCAAATCTGTAAATCTGTACGTATCCGTAATCTGTAGTAGAATTTAACAAAAAGTAATTATGAACATACCAATCTGGTTAGAACAATTTGAAACGCCAGTTCAGATAGCAAAACAAGCGCTATTAAGAAACAAGGTCAGAACAATCCTGTCCATTTTAGGCGTGGTCATTGGCATTGCCGCTGTGATTATTGTTTTATCGGTCGGGCAGGGGATAAAGGGGTTTTTAATCGGACAACTGACAACATTTGGCACTGATTATGTTGAAGTTGAAGTAAAAGTGCCTTCAACCAGCCATGTTTCAACGGAAAATGCCATTGGCATGGCTACGGGCATCCAAATTACAACTCTGAAAGATTCTGACATGAAAGCCATTTTAAAATTAGACAATGTTAAAAATGCTTATTCAGGTTCTTTAACTCAGCAGATAACTTCTTATCAAAGCCAGAATAAACAGACCTTTATTTTTGCAGTCAGTCCTTCATTTATTGAGATTGATCCGACTAAAATTGAGCAAGGCAGGTTTTTTACTGTTGATGAAGATAATGCCATGGCCAAAGTGGCTGTCTTGGGTCCGAATTTGAAAAAAACTTTGTTTGGCGATGAAGATGCGATTGGCAAGCAAATCAAAGTCGGCAAAAATACTTTTAAAGTCATTGGCGTGACAGCTCCAAAAGGCTCTCAGTCGTTTTTTGACTTTGATTCTATGTTGTATCTGCCAATTAATACTGTGCAAAAATTAATTACCGGCGTTGATTATGTAACCTTTATTTTCGTGCAGTTAAAAGATATTTCACAAGCTGAAATCACGGCTGCTGATATCACTTCCTTAATGCGCGATCTGCACAAAATTACTGACCCGAATAAAGATGATTTTGCAGTCGTCACTTCAGCCGAGGCTATGGATATGTTAAATACTGTAGTTGGCGCGATAACCTTGTTATTAATTGCTATTGCCGGCATTTCACTGGTTGTGGGCGGCATTGGCATTATGAATATTATGTATGTGTCAGTGGCTGAACGCACTTTTGAAATTGGTTTGCGAAAAGCAGTAGGCGCTAAAAGCGCTGACATTTTGCGGCAATTTTTAATGGAAGCGATTTTTGTGACTTTTTCCGGCGGGATTGTGGGCATAATTATTGGTTCATTGGTTTCTTATCTGATTGCTGTAATTTCAACTTACTTGGGTTTTAGCTGGCAATTTGTGATGTCGCCATTGTATTTGCTTTTGGCCTGCGGAGTCTCCATAATGGTTGGCGTAATCTCTGGTTTGTATCCCGCGCGGAGCGCGGCTAAATTGGATCCGATTGTGGCCTTGCGGCAAGAGTAAAAAGGGAAAGAAGAGTAAAAAGGGTAAAAGGGGTGGCGGCTAAGGGCGCTCAATTAATTTAATTAATTGGGTTTAAATCTCGCCCTTAGCCGCCTTTAAATTTGAGGGAAAATTCGTATTATTTGTAGCGGATTTGTAGATTAGTATCCTATTGACTTTTTTGTTTTAAAATGTAAACTTACTTTAATAAGAGTTCTTTGAAAGCGTCAGTAGGCGCTAAAACTCAAAAAAATGGGTTTTTAACCCAAAGAAGGAGAATGGCGATGGGAGAAAATCGTCAGGAAGATTTGTCTGTACAGGCAGATCAAAAGTTTGGTCGGCAACTAAAGGAGATCATCGGCCAGTATCTGGCAGGTGATTTAACAGATAAACATTTACAAGGACTGATTGAGCACCGTAATACTTTTGACGCAATTGAATATCCTGAGTTGGATTTTGCGGTCAAAGTTTTAGGCGAAAACAAAGTAGTCAGTTCTAATGAAGCAGCTATTGCTTGGGAACTGGACCCTGAAGGAAAAATTTGGCCTGTTGAAGTATTGGAAAATTTGGTGAAGATCAGATATTCCAAGGCAACCTTGCGCAAGGCAGCCAAAGAAAACAGAAAGGGCTTAGCTGATTGGCGACTTATCTATATCCATGGTACGAGCCTGCGTGAACAGCGCGAAAAGCGCGGCACAGACCAAGGCAAACAACCCTGTTTTTACAAAGAGGGCATTTGGTGGCTGAAAGCCTCGGAGGACAAATGGGCGACTCATAAGCCCCAAGCCGGATACTACCTCATCAATTGTTGCGGCCAGTTCGGCAATCTGGACTGGAAGTCGCAGGAGCAGGAGATAGCCAAACTCGGCAAGGAGTATGAGCGTTGCCATGAAACAGTTTTCAGTGAAGCCATTTTGACCATTTATATGGTTTATAATGGTGAGCGGATTGCTGAGAAATGGTATCACTGGGGAATTTCGTTGGCTTCCGATGGCGACCGCGTCTTCGTCGGCGATCTGGTTGCCATTGGCCTCGGTGTCAGCAACCGCTGGGATGGCTTCTCCAATCAAGACCTGCGTGTCGCGCTCGCCTGGAAGTTTGACTATTGACCCTTGAACACTTGACCTTTTTGAATTTTTGAACCTTGAATTTTTTCCCCGTTGGATTTATATCTGGCGGGGATTTTTTTGTAATGCGAATGTTTGAATGCTAATGGTGCTAATATAGAATTTGAATGTTTTTATGTTATCGCGGACTTTAGTCCGCGAAGTACACGGAGTAATTACGGGGATTAAAGTCCCCTGTAAAGATACCCCTAATTTACTAATAAGTTATTTTAAATGCGGCGGCTAAGGGCGCTCAATTAATTTAGTTAATTGGGTTTAAATCTCGCCCTTAGCCGCCTTTTTAAATTTAGGGAAATTCGTATATTTGTATATTATTCGTAATTCGTAGAGCATTAGCAGTCCCACTTGACGAGTGCTAACTGGCTAATGTATAATACAAATGTTACGAATCTATGCTAATGCTACGAATTATATTCGAGTCATTCGCATAATTCGTAGATTCGCATTTTTATATATGAACGAGCGTCAAAAAAAGTTATTAAACCTCATCATTAACGAGCACATTAATACAGCCGAGCCCGTTGGTTCAGGTTTTTTGGTTGAAAGTACTGGCTTAGAGTTGTCATCAGCCACTGTCAGAAATGAAATGGCTGATTTGGAAAAAGAAGGTTTTATTTATCAGCCGCACACTTCAGCCGGCCGCGTCCCGACTGAAAAGGGCTACCAGTTTTTCGTTGATAATTTTGTGGAAAAGCGGGCAATTAAAGCGACCTGGTTAAAATCATTTGAACAGGTTTTAAAAGGCAAGTTGCAGAATGACCAGCTTTTAAAACAATTAGCCAAAGAAGTGGTGGAATTAGCTGATGCCACAGTGATTGTGGCTTTTGATAAAGAAAATATTTATTACACGGGTTTATCCAATTTATTTAAAAAGCCGGAATTTAGCGAGCAGAATTTAATTCAGGATATTTCCGAAGTCATTGATCATTTGGATGAGGAAGTGGCCAAAATTTTTGATAAAATAAATAAAGTTGAAATTTTGATAGGCAAGAAAAATCCATTTGGCAATGATTGTTCGTCAATCATCGGCAAATATCAGTTGAAAGATAAAAAGTCAGGTTTGTTTATAATTCTGGGGCCAAAGAGAATGGATTATGGGAAAAATTTGGCTTTGGTGGAATATATACGCAATTCGCTAATCAAGATTTAATGCTTTTGGATAGATTGAAATGACAAATGACAAAATTCAAATAACAAATAAATACTAAATAACAAATTTCAAATCCCAAAACAATTTGTATATTCACCTGCCTGCCCTGCCTACCGGCAGGCAGGCGGCAGGCAGGTACTAATTCGTAATTTCGTAGGAAAATATGACAGATGAAAAAGAACAACCAAACAACAATCAGCCAACCGAATTAGCCAGGCTCCAGGCCCAATGCGACGAGTATTTAAACGGCTGGAAAAGGGCCAAGGCTGATTATATTAATTTTAAAAAAGAAACTGAAGATAAACAGGCAATGCTTTTTGAATTTGCCAATGCCACTTTATTAATGGAAGTTTTGCCGATTTATGATAATTTGAAAAAAGCAATTTTAGTCGCTGGGGAAGAAAAAAATAATTGGCTGGAAGGGATTAAACAAATTAAAAAGCAGCTGGAAGATTTATTAAAAGATCATGGCGTTGAGGAAATAAAAACTTTGGGTGAGAAATTTAATCCAGAGTTTCACGAAGCGATTTCCAAAGAAAAAAAGGAAGGCGTTGAAGCTGATACCATTATTGTTGAATTAAGTTCCGGTTATTTATTAAAAGGCAAGGTTTTGGTTGCGGCCAAAGTAATTGTGGCAGAATAATAATTGAAGCCATTGGCCATAAAGCTCGGCCTAGGCTGGTTATTATGTTGTTTTACAAAAACAAGCTAAAACTAGGCCGAAGCCTGGCCATTTGGCATTGGTACTATGAAAATTTTATTAAAAAAGAAAAAGCCGTAGTGTTTAGGCTACGGCATAAAGCTGGCGTATAGGTTGAACTAATTGTTTTTCTTTTGGTTATACCAGGGAATGAGCACTGAGACGAGGTCGGCCGGTGATTGAAGGATTGCTTCTTGCCCAAGAAAGGTAATTTGTTTTTCTTCTCCTGGTACAAGGCAGAACACATGGTTGGGAATACCCCGCAGTTCTTGTTTGGCGCTTATTTGTTTTTTGCCTTTAAGCAAGTCTGGGTGAACGAAAACCATTCGGCCTTTTGTTGCGGGTTTTTGCAATCCCACGTACCCCTTTGAATGCAAAGCTCTTACTGTTTCTCCCGGCATTATCCTTTTTCCTCCTTTTTGTTTTTTGGTAGTTTTATAGGATAAGTATAAAATACCATTTTTAGGATAACAGGCTGAAATAGATTTGTCAATAAATAAATTTGGAAAATCTGAAATCTGTGTGTTTCAGCTTTCAGCTTTCATAATTAATAATTAATAAAAAAAATATGTCAAAAATTCTAGGTATTGACCTGGGAACTACAAATTCCTGTATGGCCATTATTGAAGGGGGTGAACCAAAAGTTTTAGAAAATAAAGAAGGTTCAAGAACCACGCCTTCTATTGTGGCGATTTCTAAAACAGGGGAGCGTTTAGTCGGCCAGTTAGCCAAAAGGCAGGCTGTGACCAATCCCTCTAACACAATTTTTTCCATTAAACGCTTGATTGGCAGGCGCTGGACAGATCCTGAAGTGCAAAAAGATAAAGAAACTTTGCCTTACAAAATCATTCAAGCTGGTGATGGCGTTAAGGTGGCCATGAATGGCCAGGAATTTACGCCTCAGGAAATTTCAGCCATGATTTTGCAGAAATTAAAAGCTGATGCTGAGGAAAAACTGGGTGAAAAAATTACCGAAGCAATTATTACTGTCCCGGCTTATTTTGATGATTCGCAAAGACAGGCAACTAAGGATGCTGGCAGAATCGCTGGTCTGGAAGTTAAAAGAATTATTAATGAACCAACCGCTGCTGCTTTGGCCTATGGTTTTGATAAAAAAAAGGATCAGCAGATCGCTGTTTATGATTTAGGCGGCGGTACTTTTGATATTTCCATTTTAGATGTCTCAGCAAATACCGTGGAAGTTAAATCTACTAATGGCGATACTCATTTGGGCGGTGATGATTTTGATAAAACAATTATTGATTGGATACTTGCAGAATTTAAAAGGCAAAGCGGGATTGATATTTCCAAAGATCCCATGGCTTTGCAAAGAATTAAAGAAGCTGGTGAAAAAGCCAAGATTGAATTATCTACTGCCGTGGAAACTGAAATCAACCAGCCTTTTATTACTCAGGGTTCTGATGGCAGTCCTGTTCATTTGGTCATGAAAATAACCCGCGCCAAACTGGAAGAATTAGTCGGCGATTTGGTGGACAAAACAATGGAGCCGGTGAAAAAAGCCTTGGCTGACGCTGGTTTAAAGCCAGGCGAAATTGAAGAAGTGGTTATGGTCGGCGGCATGACTCGTATGCCTTTAGTCCAGAAAAAAGTAGAAGAATTTTTTGGCAGAAAGCCACATCTGGGAGTTAATCCTGATGAAGTGGTCGCTGTTGGCGCTGCTGTCCAGGCCGGTGTTTTGCAGGGCGAAGTTAAAGATGTGCTTTTGCTTGATGTCACGCCTTTGTCATTGGGCATTGAAACAATGGGCGGGATTGCCACCAAATTAATAACCAGAAATACTACGATCCCAACTGCCAAATCTCAGATATTTTCCACTGCTGCTGATTCGCAGACTTCAGTGGAAGTTAATGTTTTACAAGGCGAGCGCGAAATGGCTGCTGATAATAAATCACTTGGCCGCTTTATTTTGTCTGGCATACCTCCAGCGCCAAGAGGCGTGCCACAAGTTGAAGTGACTTTTGACCTTGATGCTAATGGCATTTTAAATGTTAAGGCAGTTGATAAAGCCACTAATAAAGAGCAGAAAATCACAATTACTGCTTCTTCCGGTTTATCCAAGGAAGAAATTGACAAAATGCAAAAAGATGCGGAACTGCATGCTGAAGAAGATAAAAAGAAAAAGGAATTGATTGAAGCCAAAAATTCCGCTGACACTTTAATTTACTCAACTGAAAAAACCTTAAATGAATTAGGCGACAAGGTTAATGCTGATTTGAAAAAAGAAGTGCTGGATAAGATTGAGGAATTGAAAAAGGTGAAAGATGGTAATGATGCCGAAGTGATTAAAAAAGCTAATGACGCGGTCATGCAATCTGCACAGAAAGTTGGAGCGGAAATGTACAAGAACCAGCAGGAAGCCCAGGCAAAAGCTGGCACGCAACCTGGCCAAGGCCAAGGTGAGCCTGGCGCAGAAGAACCTAAGAAAGATGAAGAAAAGAAGAGTCCTGAAGAGGGTGAATTTACCGAAAAGAAATAATATTGATTTATTTTTCGGTACTTCATAATAAACCACTATGAAAAAAATTATTTTTAGTATCGTGATATTGTTTGTTGCTATCCCAGTTTTAGTAAACGCTAGGTCTGGTTGCTGTTCTCATCATGGTGGTGTCTGCGGATGCTCTTGCTGTGATGGTTCGGCTTTATCAGCAACATGCGCGCCATATTATCCAGAGTGCAATTCTGCCCCAGTTGCTTATTGTGGCGATTATTTATGTAATAATAACGAAACTTGTAATACTTGCCCCAAAGATTGTGGCTCTTGTCCTGCTCCAGTAGAATATTGTGGCGATGGAGTCTGTAATAATAATGAGACATGCCTGTTATGCTCTAAAGATTGTGGTTCCTGTCCCACCCCAGAACAATATTGTGGTGATGGAACCTGTAATAATGATGAAACCTGTTTATCTTGTTCTAAAGACTGTGGTTTATGCCCGACTGCCTCGGTAAAAAATAATTCAGTAAATGTCAATGCGGTAAATAATAATCAAGAGAATTTAAATATTCCGAAACAGGAAACAAATACCTTGTCCACGGAAAGCGATAGTACCGTGCCTGTAAGTTATTCTAGCAATCCCAGTAATTCCGATTCTGCTACTAGTACTGATGGCTCAGAGGCATCTGGAGGCGTTATAGGCGCGCTATTCTTGGGCATTGTTTATTGGATATACAGAAGTAATAAGAAAAACAAAATAAATAATAATAAAGAAACGAAATAAATTTAATAATTAATTTAAAATTATGGCATGGGATACAATTTTAGCTTCTATAGGAGGCGCGATTATTGGCGCTTTTATAGCAAGTTATATTTCTTACAGAATTTATAAAAAGCAGGTTTTAAGAGGACATTATAATGATATTGCCCTAAGGATACAAAAAGCTATTACATTATCTCCAATATTGAATAATCCTGGCTTTAAAGATTCTGATAGATTTAATGCAAAATTAGAGATAGATACACTCTTAAACCAAATTTGGGCCCTTTCCTTGATTGGCTTGCCAGACAAGATTTTTCAAAAATTAGATAATTTATTTCCAAAAAGTGGTTCTGCTGCAGTTACTCCTCAAAATTTAAATCAGTTTTATTTTGAACTGAGGAAATCATTAAATAGGTGGACAAAAGTAGATTTACAAAATATACTCAATAGGTTTATTTCAATTTCACATAGACCCTCGAAAGAAGAAACTGAAAATGAATCCCAAAAAAATAAAACCGAAAAAGTATAATAATTTTTTAAGATAATTTTAAATTTATGAACCAATCAAGCCATATCCAACAAATTAATATTTTACCAGTTTGTGCAGGGGTACGCGCGGTAGGATTAGTAAGACCCAGATTTGATCCTATACAGCAGGGTTTTTTACCGCCTCAATTAGATGTAATAGGAACAGCCTTTCTGTTAAAAGGCTATGAGGTAATAATCACTTGCGAGCATGTTGTAAGAGATTTTGTAAATAATCCTACTGAAATAATCGGAATGCTTGTAATAGGGAAACAAGGAATTTATTTTCCAGTTTCGATTGATTCTACTGATTTTGCCCACGATTTAGCAATTCTAAGGTTTAGGAAAAATCCTAATATAACAGATGAAAAATTTAAAGAATTTTTAGGTAATGAATTCTCCACTGGTCTTGAATTAACAGATAGATATCCCGATGTATCAACTAAAGTTGGTTACGCAGGCTACCCTATGGGTACTCAATTATTGAATCAAAAACACGATCCCACATATTCAGAAGGGGTTGTGGGTATAAAATTGTGCGAGACAGATATCAGGAAAGAAATTAGGATAACAGGACCAGTTGCGGGAGGATTTAGTGGCTCGCCAATTGTATTGAAAGAAAGTCCACAAAAAGTTATAGCAGCGCTTGCAAATAGCCCAACTAAAGAAGCAGGTGATGCAAATATTTTTTCTGGGATTTCATGGGAACATATTAAGGCTATAGCAACCTTGGCAAAGTCATAATAATTAATTTAGATTTTTTTATATTTATTTTTGTCCCAACAAAACCAACCTGGCTTGGGCCAAGGTAAATCGCAACTAAATTAATATTAAAATAAAATAATTTTTATGCCAATTATTGTAAATTATGAAAAATGCTGCTGGAAAGACGGCAAATGCACAGGTTGCAGCTGCGGCGGGACTTGTGTAGGCTGCGTTGAAATCTGCGCGAATCAGGCGATTACACGAGAAGATATTGTTAAAATTGATAAGAGCGCTTGCACTGAATGCGGGGCATGTATTGCTGCCTGCAAACATGGCGCCTTGTCAATGGAATAATTTAATTCAAAATAATTTAATTTTACGGATCAGCCTTTAATACTAACTCAAATTATGCAAAAGCAAATTATTATTAAATTACATAAGAATTTTGAGGATTGCTCCCATGAAAATGACGGTGTGGAGTTTTGGTATGCTAGAGAATTACAAAGTCTTCTAGGCTATGATCGTTGGGAGAATTTTGAAAATGCCATAAAAAAGGCTAAAATCGCCTGCGAAAACTCAAAACAAAATACTGCTGATCATTTTCGTGACGTCACGAAAACGATCCCTATGCCCAAAGAAGCGAGCAAGGGAATACCCGATATTATGCTTACCCGTTATGCATGTTATCTTATAGCTCAAAATGGTGACCCAAGGAAAGATGAAATCGCTTTTGCCATGACCTATTTTGCTGTGCAGACCAGGAAACAAGAAGTTGTGGAACAAAGAATAGAACAATGGGAAAGATTGCAGGCGCGAGAAAAGCTTTCATTGTCTGAAAAAGAATTGTCAGGAGTTTTGTTTGAACGAGGAGTAGATGGCGCCGGGTTTGCCCGAATTCGCAGTAAAGGAGACGCGGCATTATTTGGCGGTCACACGACTCAAGAGATGAAAAGTAAGCTGGGAGTTGCGGATAATAGACCATTAGCTGATTTCTTGCCCCGCGTGACAATTAAAGCCAAGGATTTGGCGAATGAAATTACCAGTTTTAATGTTAAACGAGATAAGTCTTTGAAGGGCGAAACGCCAATTACCTCTGAACATGTGAAAAATAACCAAAATATCCGCGAGGTTTTAGACAAAAGCGGAATTAGACCTGAAGCCTTGCCTCCGGAAGAAGATATTAAAAAATTAGAACGGAAATTGAAATCTGAAGATAAAAAATTGCCAAAGAATGTTAAAAAATTAAGTAATAAAAAATAATTTAATTTTACGGATCAACCAAATCAAATAATATGCGAATGATTATTTAAATTTATGAATAACAAAGAAAATCCAATACCAATCTCGCACGGAAATGAAATAAATATACAAAAGCTAATTGATACTATAAAAGAAAAGTCATCAATGCTCGAAGAAATGCATACAGATATTGTTAAACAGATAGAAGATAAAGAAGCGCTTTACAATAGAGAGTTTATGAAATCTGCAAGTAAAATAAATTATGGCTTGATAGCTGACTTAACTGAAGAAATTGAGACATTAAATGATATAGAAAAGAAAATTTTTGATGATCTACTTGAAGCTGAAGATTTATTGCAAGAAGGTGCAGAAAGCTTAAGAGATTATCAAGAATTGTCAGATTTGATTGAGAAAATAACTTTTTTAGAAAAATTGCTTAAAGCAGAACCAGGCAATAAATAATCATTAATATTAAAAAAAATATTTTTAAAATAACATGATATTAAAACATCCGGATCTATCTCCTGATTATCCTATAATTGACCGAAGAAGAACTGAAAAATTATATAAAGATGAATTTAAAAGGCATTTGCGGGCTTATGATTTAACCCCCGCTGATTTGCAGGGTAAAAGAATTTTGGATATTGCCAGCGGGTTAGAATTGTATTTTCCCATCGCGGCTGCCATGGCTGGTTTTGAGAATGTCTATTCTCTGGATATTAGAAAAACACCGCTTATTCAAAAAGCAGAGGCTCTGCATTATCATGAGGCTAAATTATATCCTCATCTTAGGCGAGTCAAAGAAAACATACCGCCCAAAATTTTAGAAAGTGTTAAACAGAAATATGTTCAGGCCAACGCTGAGAAGCTGCCATTTAAAGACCAATCATTTGATCTGATTCTTTCCAGATATGCCATTCCATTGATCCTTTTACCTGAAAGAAAAAAAGCGGCCAGGCAGGCAATCCAGGAAATTTTGCGGGTTTTAAAAAATAATGGCCAATTCAGATTTTTTAGCGTTGAGGAAAATTTTTCTCTAAAAGAAAATATCCCCAAGGAATTAGAAAAATTTTTGGTTAAGTTTATGGCCAAAAACGTCGCGCTTAATGAATTATTGGAAAAAATGGCCCAGGAAAAACTTTTAGAATATGAAACAAAAAATGTCTATCAGAAAACAACCAAATATTTCCGGCCAAAAAATAAAGAGGGATTATTAGCCTATCAAAATATCCGTCAGATGAAGATTATTAGAAAAGTTAAAGCCACAGAAAAAAGGAAATAAATGTTATAAATAAATAATTTAAAATCCATGAAAAAGCTTCTTATTATTTTCGCTTTCATTGTTTTACTAGCCGGCTGTTCTTTGCAGTCTATTTTCAAGCCAAATCAACCCATTGCCAATCTTAACCAGCCCCAGTTTATCACAAATTTTAAGGAATGCGCCGCAACTGGTAATCCGGTTATGGAAAGTTATCCCAGGCAATGCCGCGCTAATGACCAGACTTTTACGGAAATTTTAGCCAAAGTGGGTGATAGTTGTATTCAAAGCGCTGATTGCCAGTTGCCTATGGACTATGCTGCTCGTTCCAATTGTCCGTACAAGGCTTATTGTTATAAGCAGAAATGCGCAGTGGGCTGTCCTTCGTGGGCGGAAAAAACCAATACCTGGGAGGTAAAATGTCAGACTGATAAAGATTGTAATTGTGCCAGCTGGAATGAACAGACAAATTATATTTGCGCTTGTGTTGACAATCAATGCGCTTCTATTGTTTCTGAGCCGGGCTCTGAACAACAACCCGGTCCGGTCTCCGGGGATTATGCTGGCGATTGCGTTAAAAATAATGGTACCTGGCTGGATCAATATCAGGAATGCGAATATACTAACCAGACATGGTGTGAAAAATTCGGCGGGGTTTTTAAAGAGTGTGAATCAGCTTGCCGTCATGATCCGCAGGCACAAGTGTGCACCCTGCAATGCGTGCCAGTCTGCCAGTTTAAATAAATAATTTTAAATCCATGAAAAAGCTTTTTATCATTTTTGCTTTTATTGTTTTGCTAGCCGGCTGTTCTTTGCAGCCAATCACCAAACCAAATCAGTTGCCTAATAACACCAATCAACGCGCCTGCACTCAGGAAGCTAAACTTTGTCCTGATGGTTCAGCTGTGGGACGAACTGGCTCTAATTGCGAATTTGCGCCTTGTCCGGAAGTTAATTCTGCACTTTCTGAAGCAGAAGCCCGCGCTATTGCAGAAAAGGCCTGCATTAAAGGCGGTGAGGCATTAAGCGCAGGAACTTATAATGCCATTACTAAAACCTGGTGGTTTGATGCTAATTTAAATGCTACCAAGCCAGGCTGCAATCCTGCTTGCGTGGTCAGTGAAACCACCAAAACTGCTGAAATAAACTGGCGCTGTACTGGCCTAATTCCGCCAAATCAATAAATCTAATACCTATTACTAATTACTTATTACTAATTACCAACATTTATGGATCAACCTAATCAACAGGGTCAGCAACAAATCAATGTTAAGGCCGTTGACGAAATCCTGGCTGGTAAGTATACTAATATGATGCAGGTAGCGCACACTAAAGAAGAATTTGTCCTGGATTTTATGAATATTCTGCCGCCCCAGGGAATTTTAAATGCCAGAGTTATTACCAGCCCGGGCCACATGAAAAGAATTATTAAAGCCTTACAGGATAATATGGAAAAATATGAGCAGTCATTTGGCTCAATTAATGAGGCTGAGGCGCCTAAAGGCACGCCATTTCCGATTATTTAGGAGAGCTGAACCACTAAATTTTTATCACAAAACTCACTAAAAAAACATTTTGTGTTTTTTGTGAATTAATTTCGTGGTTCAGAAATTCATTTAAAAACTATGCCTAATTTTGAACCAAAATTTGAACAACCAACAAAAACCAGCTTTGATTATGAGCAAGCGGCTCTTTTGGCGCGACAAAAAATTGAATTGGAAACCAGCCAGGACAAGCAAAAAAAAGCCCAGGTTAAAAGAGAAATCAAAGAAACTTATGGCGCTGAAGGCCAGGCTGGGCGCAGAATTTTTGATTTGGAATTGGCAAAACAAAGATTAGAATTGGAAAAGGAAAAATCATTGGGGGAAGGAGAAATTAAATTAAAGGTTGATAAAAGGCAGATTGATTTTGACAAAAATACACAAAGTTTTGATTACCCGACAGAAAAAGGATTTACACAAAAAGTCAGCCAGGGCGATTTACTGGCTGATATTAATTGGGGTTTGTATTATGGATTAAGTCACGATGTGCCAAAAGAATTTAAGGACCAATACATTGAAGCTGTCTATGATCGGGAAATCGCTAAAATATTTGACCAGCAATTAATTATTCAGCGCCGTGAGCTTGAACGCGATCAGATTGATGATCTTTTGGACAGGACGTATCAGATAATCGGCGTTAATCTGGAAAGCAAAGGCAGTGAATCAGCCGGACTGCTTTTTGAAAAAATGATTAAAAATATTTTAAGCAAAGTAGCAATTGATTTGAAAAAATACGGCTTGAAAATCGAGCCGGCCACAGTTATTGAAGACGTAGAGGAAAAAATTGATTTTATAATCAAACATAAAAAGAATCGCGGGGTTGGTTTTGAAGAAATAAAAGAATCAGAAGGCGCGGAAGAAACACTAGGCATCCAGTTTACTTTGAAAAGCGCCAAATCAGAAGATTTTAAGCATAAGCAAAGACAGGTAGCCAGGGCGCTTGAAAAACCGCATGAAATTGATGATTTGGTTTTAATTTCAGTGCCAGTTGAACACGATGTGATTTTTGGCAATTATAAAAAATGGCAAAAGCATGACAAGCTGCCTGGCGGCCCGGAAAATTGTTTTAAGCCAGAGGTCATTGTTAATTTTATAAAAGAGATATTGAAAAATACAGATTTGGCCAAGGATGATGACTTTTTGCAAGATGTTAAGGAATATTTTGAAGGGAAAAGGGGGAATTAGGTTGGGTGAAAAGCCCATTTGTCATTCAGAACGAAGTGAAGAATCTATTACATCCAGTATCCCACGCTATGCTTTGAATGACATAAGGACAAAGGGGCTTTTCGCCTTTAATTGAATTATTATGGGAAAAGATTACTACAATATTTTAGGCGTGGCAAAAAGCGCTTCCAAAGACGAGATTAAAAAAGCCTTTCGCGAGAAGGCTCATGTTTTTCATCCAGATAAACCAGGCGGCGATGAAAAGAAATTTAAAGAAATCAATGAGGCTTACCAGGTTTTGAATAATGATCAGAAAAGGCAGCAATATGACCAGTTTGGAGCGACTTTTGATCAACAAGGCGGTTTTGGCGGTGGTATGGGTTGGGAAGATTTTATGCGCGCAGCCAGGCAAGGTGGGGGAACTTACAACAATGTTGATGTGGATATGGGAGATTTAGGTGATATTTTGGGTGATTTGTTTGGCGGTGGTTTTGGGTTTGGCGGAAATACGCGCAGACGCAAGACGACCACGCGCGGCCGTGACATTGAAGTTGATTTAAATCTTGATTTTAAAGAAGCTGTTTTTGGTACTGATAAAACAATTGAATTATACAAATTAACCGCCTGCGATAGGTGTAATGGCAATGGCGCTGAGCCAGACACCAAGATTTCTGAATGCCAGGCCTGCAAGGGCCAGGGCAATGTGCGTACTGTCCAGCGCACGATTTTGGGTCATATTCAGACAGTCAGAGATTGTCCTGAGTGCGGAGGCGAAGGCAAAAAGCCGGAAAAAGCCTGCACAAAATGTGGCGGTACAGGCAGAACAAAGCAAAAAACAGATATTAATGTAAAAATACCAGCTGGCATTGATAATGGCATGAGTTTGAAAATGTCAGGCGCTGGCGAGGCTGGGATTAAAGGCGGTAAGGCAGGAGATTTATACCTTCATATTCATGTTAAGCCGGATCCATATTTTAAACGTGAAAATAATAATATTTTAACCTCAATTGAAATACCATTTAGCGCTGCTTCCTTAGGCGCAAAAATTCCAGTTAAGACTATTGATGGCGAAGTTGAACTCAAAATTCCTGCTGGAACCCAGTCAGGCAATGTTTTTATTTTACGGGGCAAAGGCGCGCCTCATTTTCAGCATTATGGCTCGTCTTGGCCGAAGCCAGGCAAAGGCGATCAATTGGTGACAGTTAATATTAAAACCCCGGAACATTTGAGTAAAAAGCAAAAGGAATTGTTGGAGGAATTGAGGGGCGAGGGGATTTAAATTTTTAGGCAAAAAATGCAACGGAACTCTTCTTCTTGTAGGCGCGATATCGTTATCGCGCCTTCGTTGTGGAATAAAGGGCATTTTTTGCCTAGAATTTTGTTTGACAGGTGATTTTATGCTATAATAAAGCCAAGAAAATTAAATATCCACAGTATGGATTTTTTAACCAATATTAACTGGGCGCAGCCTAATTGGGATTTATTTATAATCTTGTTTTTTGTGGTGGCTGCCTTTTTATACGGCCTATCTTTAGGCCGCGACCGCGTGATTGTGATTTTGGTCAGCATTTATATGGGCTTGGCCATAGTTAACACAGCTCCTTATTTAAATGATTTTAGCGCTGAGATCAACTTTAACAATGCCTCAATTTTTAAAGTCACGATTTTTCTGGGCATTTTTATTGCCTTGTTTTTTCTGCTATCGCGCAGCGCTTTACTCCACACTATTGCCGCCTCTGACAGCCCTGGACGATGGTGGCAGTCAATTTTGTTTTCTTTTTTCCATGTAGGACTAATGATTAGCATTGTGATGGCTTATTTGCCTAAAGAGGTAGTTAACAATGTTTCTGAGGGCATGAGGAATTTATTTATTTCTGATCCGGCGAAGTTTTTCTGGCTGGTTGCGCCGATTGTGGTGATGGTTTTGATTAGGAAGAGTAAGAAGAGTATAGAAGGGTAGGATGAGGAAATGACAAATAACAAATACCAAACCTTCGTTTGCCGTAGCAAACTACGGTTTGCAAAGGCAAATGACTCGTCTCGGCTTCAGATTTAAAGAGTAGAAATTTAACTTTTTTAAATCCGAGCCGAAGTCGGACAAAATAAATTCAAATTCCAAATTTTAAATCACAAAAAATTCGTATATTCGCCTGCCGGCAGGCAGGTACTGATCCGTAATTCGTAGGATTTATGAGATTAAATAGGATTACCATCATTTGTCTGGCAATCGCTGGTTTATTAACGAGCGGAGTTTTGCTTGCCAAGGCTGCTGGATTTGTCAGCTATGAGCCAAATGCTGATCCGCAAAAAACAAAAATTATTCTCTGGGATAATGTTAAAATCGCGCCATCAAACAGGGTTGATTGCGCAGCCGATCCAAATAGCAATGACTGCCAGGTTGGCTTGAATATTTCTGATTCAGGCTCAGCAGTGAGCGCAGGTAATGTTTTTTTGGGCAATGGACGCGATCTTTTTATAAAAAAATCTATGGGTTTTGATTGCGCTGATTATCCCGCAACTCCCAAATGCAATACGCAAATTGGCGATACGGGCAGTAATATATTTTTGCAGATTGGCCAGATCTCCGGCCAGAATCTGGTATTGCAATCTCAAAGCAGCGGGATAAGCCTGGGCGGAACCTCGCTGGAAATAACAGGCAAAATAATTCTGGCTTCAGCTAAAGATTTAATCATGACTGCAAATCCCATTACACTCACGCCCAATAGCGTTTTTAGCGATAATTTACAGGTTAATGAAATTATTGATTTGCCAGGCTCGGGCTTGGCTGTCTCGCTTTTAAAATTAAATCAAGGCTCATTTTTTTTGACTAATAAGCTGATTCAATACACGCCCCCTTTGCAATAATTTTTAATATGAGAAGAATCTATAAATTTTGCCTTATTGCCAGCGCCCTTATTTTAACCATTTTAATCGGTAATTTTGTCTTGGCCGCAGGCCAGGGTTATTTTTTAGAAAAGGGCAATGAAGTTTATATTTATGATAATTTGCAGGTCAATGGCTATTTAGCTGCAGCCAAAGATAATTCTAAAATAAGCGGAATAAGCGGTGATATTTTGATCGGAGCAGATTTTAACGCAGATATTAATTCTAATATTTATTTTTGCAAATCCGTTAATGTTACTAATGACTGTCCGCAAAAAGCCATGATCTGGCATGGTGGTCCGGATTTCTCATTAGAGGCCATTGATCCAAATTTTTATAAAATTCAGACAAATAAAATTTTGGGCATAAATTCAGATCTTAATTTATCTGCAGCTGATGGGAGTGAGATCAGTTCATCCAGTCCGATAAAAGTTACGGGCTGTTTAGCCGCTGATGGGAGCGCTGATTGTAATCAAGGTGAAGTCAAGACCAGCATAATGTATGTAGATAGTTTAAATAGCTTGAATAAGTTTTGCGCTGGCGGGACAAATAGCGGTAAAACTTGTATTCAGCATCTTGATTGCCCAAACAGTGTTTGTCTGTCAATAATTAAATTAAATCCAAGCACGCTCGTTTTTGAAGATTTAAATTTAGGTGAAATCGGTACTGCAAGATTAAATAATATAACTTTACCCGATGAAACAGGAGAGCAGAAGACAACAGCGCCGCAAATAAATTTGCAGAATGTTTGTTATGTGGCAAGCAGCTTATCATCTGATTGCCTTTCACCTGCAAATGGCGCGGTGGTTGCCCCCAGCACGTTTTTAGCGCAAAACCCTTCATGGAATTTCACCAGCACGCTTTATCCCGCCGGTTTTCAAGGCGATAATAATAAAAAAATTTGCTGCAATTTAAGCATTATTTATCCTGTAGCGCCTGCACAATAAGACAACCTTTGGCTAAGATATTATTTACACTTAAATATGCCCAATCATTATAAAATCTGCCTAATTCTTTCATTATTTTTACTCTCAGCTACAGCTGCCTGGGCAGGTTTTAATTATGATTCGGCCAATAATAATTTTTTATTTGATTCAATCTTGAGGACAGAAGGCAATTATTTGCTGGTCGGCAATGCCTTTAATGAAAATTTAAAAAAGCAAGATAATAGCATTTCCACTAATTTTTTGGCCGTTTCCAATAATTTAATATTTTTAAACAGCGGTGATGCGAATAACATTGGCGGCCAATTCTCCAGCGGTTTGCGCCAAGTTAGCAAAAATAATTTTTCCAGCCAGGCCATTACAATTGACAACAGCCAAAATTTGCAATTAGAGCCGGTTGGCGGCGCGAAATCATTGAGCCTGGAAGCCAACCGCATTTTATTAAATCAAAATTTTAGGCTCAGGAGCGGTTTGGCTTTTGATGTCCGGAGCGTGAATCAGATTTCAAATAGGACAATTTATGTTGACAAAGTATTGGCCTCTGGTCTGCAAAATTTAACCGCGGATAATCCTTTGCAGATTTCCAATAGTACTGTCTTGAATATTCCGGCCACAGCCGGAGCTGTTACGGCTGATAAAATTACTTTTGGCGCCAAAGATTTATGCGTGGTTAAGACCTGGACAGTTGTTGATAATACTTTAAAGCAGGGCGTGGGCGTGGCAGATTCTCCTATTATCACAGCGGATTGTCCTCCCAATTATTTTGTATTTGATCTGGATGCTTCAGCAGGCAAAATGGTCTGTTGCCAGGCAGCCAGCGGGCAATTGCAGCTTAGCCAAATCCAGCAAACACCTTAAAAATAAAAAAACAGATAATGGACCAAGGCTTTAATTTTAAAATTAACAAGCAAGCTCAAAGCATAGAATTTACCATAAATACTGAAATTTATTCTTTGACAGCGATTTACAATGCCGCCTATTTATTTTTGGATAAGGCGTATGTTTTTTTAGATGGCGATCCGAAGGCAGAGATCATCGCAATATTTAAAAGGAAAGAAGGGCAAAAAGAGGAAAATGGGAGAGAAGGCTTGGAAAAGATTGCCGGAGAATTTTATAATGAACTTTTAAATCAGCTGTTGCGGGAAAAAGTAAGCGAGTCAAATGCAAAAATCAGGGAATATGTGGTTTCAGCCGCGCTTTATAACGCTGTGCCCAATGAGGTGGATAAGCTTTTGCAGGAAGTTGAGGAGGAAGATTGGCAGGAAGATCCTTTAGGGATTGCAAAAACATGGGAGGATAATGAGAAGAGCAAAGAGGGTAAGAAGGGAGAAATGGGAAAATGGAAGTAATTAAGTTTAATAAAAAGATTTATAGTCTTGAAGCAATTGAAAAGGCGATTAATGAATTTAAAAATTTAGCTGAATTTAAGATAAAAGATGAGGCTGATTACTTTGAAGTGCAAATTGATAAAATTGATAATGAATATGAAGGTGTTTTGAAAGATGAATTTGGAAATTATGTATTGGGATTGATGAGCTGATCTATAAGCACCAAAATTCAAATCCCAAATCACAAATAAATTTCAAAAATCAAATAACAAACCTTCGTCCCGCCCAGCGGGACTACGGTTTGCAAAGGCAAATAAAAAACAAAAACAAAAATATGGATAAGAAGTACGATTTAGAAGATCGCACCTTAGAGCTTGGAAAAGAAATAATTCGTTTATGTAAAACTTTACCTGCTAATACTATAAACTTTAGGCTAATAGATCAGTCTATTCGCTCTGGGACATCAGTTGGCGCCAATTATCGAGAAGCAAATGAAACTGACACAAAGAAAGATTTTAGATTTAAAATTAGAATTTGTTTAAGAGAAGCTAGGGAAACAATTTATTGGCTTGAGCTTATAAAAGAGGCTAACCAAAATTTTTCTGCCAGGATTGATAAATTGATTAGTGAGACAAGAGAAATAGTTAAGATTTTTGGTTCAATTTTGGAGAAATCTAAATAGTTTGTGATTTGCTATCTGTGATTTGCTATTTATTTGAAGCTTGCAATTTGGTGCTTGGGATTTGAAACAAAGATTTAGGGGGTAAATTTTTTAAAATATTCATGTTAGATTTACAAACCATCAACAATTTAGATACCAAGTCAGTAGGATATTTTCGATTTAAACAGTTTGGCAATGAATATCTGCTGACTAATGAAACTGGGGAGTATGTTTTTTTACCTGAAAATAATTTCAAGGAATTTTTAACTGGAAAGCTAGATTCTAAAAGTGAAAATTTTCAGGAGTTACTAAACAAGTCGTTCCTTAAAGATAAAAATTATCTGGCGAATGCAGTTTTAAAGTATCGCGAGCGCTATCATTTTTTAAAATTCGGGCCGTCTTTGCATATTGTGGTTGTAACTTTAAGATGCAATCATAAGTGTATTTATTGCCATGCCAGCGCCGGTAGCAGCGAGGATAAAGGTTTAGACATGGATTTGGCAACTGCCAAGAAAGTAGTAGATACGATTTTTCTCACTACCAATGATGCGATTTGTATTGAGTTCCAGGGCGGAGAGCCGCTTCTAAATTGGCCGGTGGTTAAATTTATCATTTCTTACGCAGCGGAAAAAAATAAGCTGGAAAAGAAAAATTTAATTTTTAGGCTCGTGTCCAATTTTAGCTTGATGGATGAAGAAAAAATGAAGTTCCTGATGGACAATGAAGTTTACTTCTGCACTTCGCTTGACGGCGACGAGGAAACTCATAATTATAATCGCATTTATACGGAAGGCAATAGCTATCAGAACGCGGTCAACTGGATAAAAAAGATAAACGCCGAATACGAGGAAGTAAATAAGGGCAAGAAAAAAAATTATTATAGAGTAGGCGCCTTGATAACTGTGACCAAAAAAACACTGGCTAGTTACAAAGAAGTGATAGATACTTATCTTGAGCTTGGCTTTAAAAGCATTTATCTGCGCTATTTATATCCTTATGGCTTTGCCAGGCAAGCCAAAGAAAAAATTTGGTACACAGTAGATGAGTATGTTGACTTTTATAAAAAATCTCTTGATTATATTTTAGCCAAAAATTATCAGGGCCAGCTTTTTTACGAGAACATGGCCGCGACTTATTTGCGCAAGATTTTAGACCAGGAGGAGCCTCATAATCTGGATATGCGTTCGCCCTGCGGCGCGGTCATCGGCCAATTATCTTACAATTACAATGGTGATGTGTACACTTGTGATGATTCCAGGTCTCTTTCCAGACTAGGTGATGAAACATTTAAACTGGGCAATATTAAGCAAAATACTTTTAGCGAGCTGGTAAATAACAGTTTATGCAAATCAATGTGCGTTGCCTCATGCACCAATGGCTTGCCTGGCCATAATGAGAGCGTTTACCAGCCATATTGGGGAGCCTGTCCGGTCTACAATTATTGTCTTTCCGGCAATATATTCCCGGCCATGAAGGAAAATTTTAAATGGCAAATTGATGAGCAAATTCTTGATTATATTTTTGAAAAATTAAAAGATAAAAAAAATAAGGATATTTTTAAGGAATGGTGCAAAGCTTCACGGCCGAGAGCGAAATATGAATAACTATAACTTTGGTTGTATTTTACGTTTAAAATCGCACAATGCTTTAAAATTTAATAAAAAGATAGTATAATAAAGATAACTATGCTAAACAAACTGCCAAAACTAAAGAAAAAATTTCAGGAATTTCTTAATGATGAAGAAGGCAAGATAACTAAAAAAGATATTATCATGCTTGGCATTGGCGCAAGCGCGCTTGGCATCATGGCCGAAGGAATCAATGCTGCTCATGCTGCTACGCCCACTTGTAGCGCAGGTGGTGGAGTTTATACCTCACCGCCAAATTATGTTCAATGCAATGAAGGTTGGGCAGGAAGTTCAGGCTGCGGACCTCATGATTGCAACGGCGGTGGCTCGGGCTCAACTACCAATCTATGCCAAAATAATTTGTCATACCCTTTGGGTTCTTGCACTAATACCCCCGGAGCTATTTGCGGGGTGGATATAGGAGATACTCATTTCGGCCATAATAATTTTGTTCATAATGAAGGAGTAGTCGGTTCTCATTGCTCACACGGCTCTCATGGCTCTCACGGCTCACACGGCTCTCATGGCTCTCATGGCTCTCATGGGTTTGCCGGTTAAATTATATTTTATGAAAAAAATAATTTTGATATTAGCGATAATAGCCTTATTAATAATTGTTGGTGTAGTTATTTTTTTTATTTATCTCAAAGCACCAGCGCGGCCAACAAATGTAAATCAGCCAGTGGCGGTTGCCAAAGAAAAAATTATTGGTAATTTTTCATTATTTCTTAATGAGCTAATAAATGTACAAAAAGTACAGCCAGTTGCACTCACACCAATATTGGAATACTTAAGTTTTTGTGAATTTAAAAATAATAACATCTCTTTTGATCAGCAATGCATTAAGACCAATGAAACATATTATGGCGTAAAAAATAGCTCTGCCGATTGCACCATTAAAGATGGAGATTTTGCTGAAATTGATTTTATCAAAAAAGGAGAACAAGACAATTTTTTGAAAATTTGCCAAGAATATATTTCTGCTCTTAATACCTATTACAATAATAATTCTCAAGAAAAAACAAGTTTAAACGCCCAAAGGTTTTATCAGTTTTATAATGATTGTAATTTGCTTTGGGATAATAAGCTATATGGCGATAACGAATATTGTGATGCTGGAGATAATTGCTATGCAATCTTGCTGCCAGAGGACCAAAATTGTCCTAATAAAATAAAGATTGATACCG
The DNA here is from genome assembly GCA_041651155.1 of Patescibacteria group bacterium. NCBI lineage: Bacteria > Patescibacteria group bacterium. The sequence goes on from JBAZJU010000006.1 coordinate 29,068, forward strand.
TCAGTCTTGATAGCATTAAAACGGTTCAATGCCAAACTCAAGTCGGCTTTAGAAGAGCCAGCCAAAAATCAGATTGTCTGAACATCAAGAATTTAATGGCTCGGCTCTTTTGCCTTGACGCATTTGACAATAATCTTTGCTCAGAAGTCACAGCCAGCGTGGAAAATTTAAAATTACAAGATTTTGTGACAAAATATCAATTACAAACTGCCCAGTAAATTATGTAAAATTTTACCGATAGGCCATTGCCAAAATGGCTTATTTTTTTTATTATTAAGTAACAATGGGGTGAAAAAGCCTTTGGTTTAATTATGGCAAAAACGCTTAAAAACGATAAATTTTGGCTATCAATCAGCACCAGATGCAATAATCAGTGCCTTTTTTGCCATGATAAGGAAAATCAGGTAAACGGACGTTTTTTTACATTGGCAGAGGTTCAAGATAAGATTGAACAGGCAAAAAAAGAAGGTTACAAGCGTTTGATTTTAAGCGGCGGGGAAGCTTCAATTAATCCTGATTTTTTGAAAATAGTCAGATATGCTCACGATTTAGGCTTTAAAGAAATCCAGACAATCACTAATGGCCGCTATTTTTATTATTCCAAATTTGCCGCTGAGGCGATTAAAGCCGGTCTGACTGAAATAACTTTTTCTCTGCACGGCCATAACGAAGAACTGCACGAGGAATTTACCGGAGTTAAGGGTTCTTTTCAGCAGGCTTTAACTGGCCTGGCTAATGTCAGAAAATATCCGCAAATAATTGTTAATATTGATATAGTGATTAATAAATTGAATTACCCAAAGTTATATGACATAATTCAGTTTTATGCCCAGAATTTCGGGGTCTATGAATTTGATCTTTTACAAGTTGTCCCTTTTGGCCAAGCCTGGGAAAATCGTGATAAATTATTTTATGATTTTAATGATGCTTTGCCTTATCTGAACAAAGTGTGGGAGCTGGCAAAAAATGACCAGAGATTTCATATCTGGACCAATCGTTTCCCGGCGCAATATCTGGAGGGTTATGAATTTTTGATTCAGGATCCGTATAAATATTTTGACGATGTTTTGGGACGCAAAAAAATGTTTGCGGAATTTATAAATGAAAATAAATTAATGCCTTGTTTTAATCCGGAGCGTTGCAAATCGTGCAACCTAAACGATTTTTGCCAGAAATTAATTAATTTAACAAAAGGAGATTTGTCAGACAAATTAATGAAATTAACAATGCCGCCTGTTTGTCTTGATTTGCCCCGCGATAATTATGAGATTAATTTTTTGAATGCGCAAGGCAGAATCAATTTGGAAAAATTTGTGGATTTTTATATTAATAATTTGTACAACCTTAAATCTTTACGTTGCGATGATTGTAATAAATTTAAAGATTGTAACGGATTGAATATTAATTTAATTAAGGAAAAGGGTTTTAAAGTTTTAAAGCCAATATCATGACCAGGGCGAGAACGCCCTTTTGTCATTCCGAATGAAGTGAGGAATCTATTACTTCCAGGATTCTTCGCTTCGCTCTGAATGACAGTGAAGACAAAAGGGCGTTTTCGCCCGACAATTAATTCTATGGCTAATCTAGGCTACATCCAATTAAACAGAACCTGTAATCAAAAATGCCTTTTTTGTTCTAATCCAGAAAACGGCAATGTTTTGGATTTAGCTCAAGTCAAATTTTATATTGATGATTTTGCGAATAAAAATTATCAGGGCGTAATTTTAACCGGCGGCGAGCCGACTTTAAATGCAGATTTAGAAAAAGTAATTAGTTATGCCAAGTCCAAAGGTTTGGAAGTAAGGATAATTACCAATGGCCAAAAAACAGCTGACTTAGAATATCTAAAGAAACTAAAAAATGTCGGCTTGGATTTAATTCATGTTTCAGTGCAGTCTTATGACCCGAAAATCCAGGATTATCTGAGCCAAAATCCAGGTTCATTAAAAAATATCCTAAAAACTTTGGTTAATGCTTGGCGCCTGAATTTGCCTGTAAATATAAATACAGTGATCAATAGTTTTAATGCCAAAAGCCTGGATAAAAATATTAAATTTTTTCTGGTTAAATTTCCAGAAATTAATCATTTTGTTTTTAATAATCTAGATCCTGAAATGAATCGGGTAGAGCAAAATAAATTTGTGGTGCCAAGATTAATTGATTTCAAGGAATCTTTAAAAAGAGCTTTTGAATCGTTAAGTAAATTTGGCAAAACTTTCCGGGCAGAAAGAGTGCCTTTATGCTATATGGCTGAATATGGAGAATTTTCCACCGAAACCAGAAAAATAGTTAAAAATGAAGAAAGAAGCATTTTATTTCTGGATGATAGAAAAGATCCTTATAGCATCCAAAAAAATTTTTATTATAAAAAAGCAAAACAGTGCGGCCAATGCAGCCTGAATGATATTTGCGCGGGTCTGTATGCCATGGATACGTATTTTGACAGTAGGGAATTGGAGCCGCAGCTGATTGATAAGCAACTCATTATTAATAAAATTAAAAATGAATAAGCGGGTGGAAATTTATATTGGTTTTAAATGCAATAATGATTGTGTTTTTTGCGTTGAAAGAAATATCCGCCTGCAAAATAAAGATAAAATTTTATACTCCGATCTGACTGCAATTGTCAATAAAATTAAGGATTTGAAAAATCAAGGCTATGGCCATATTAATTTTTTGGGCGGGGAGCCATTTTTGGAAAAAAACTTTTTGCCTTTTTTGCAGGCCGCTAAACAAAATGGCCTGTCCACCGCAGTCACCACCAATGGCAGCCTGCTTAGCAATGAAGAAATCGCCAAGTCACATTTGCCTTTGCTTGATGATTTGATTATCTCTATTCATGGCCACAATGAAGAACTGATAAGCCAGCAATCAAAAAATCCCGGTTTGTTTAAAAGTTTGCTTGAGGCTTTTGCTAATATAAAAAAATATTTTCAAGGCAGACTGCTTAAAGCCAATTGCGTAATAAATAAATTAAATTATAAAGATCTGCCGGAAATTATTGAGTTTATTTGTACTAACGGCATCCACGAAATTAGCCTGACAAATATGTCTCTCAAAGGTTACAATAATGAATATGTTGTGCCTTTGAGCGAACTAAAAAAAGTTATACCCAAAATCGCAGATTATGCCAAAGAAAATAATTTGGTTCTTCGTTTTTCTGATTTGCCCTTTTGTATTTTGGGGGATAATTATTATCTGACTAATGAAATTTTTGCCGATGAGCGCGTTAAATATAATGCGGCCAATAAAGAGGAAAGTTTTTGGCGGCCCAAGCTTAAAACCGAAAAATGTAATGAGTGCAAGCTCAAGGATCTATGCATGGGAATTGATTTAGAATATTATAAATTATTTGGGGATTGTGAATTGAATTCGGTAATATGAAATTTTTTGTATTTTTGGATCTCCGCCTTTTGATTCTAGACAAAATTACAAATTAGCTACAAATTTAACAAAACAATAACTAGAAAAAGTCTTTTTGTATGTTTTGTATAAAAATTCGTAATTTTGTAGGAGTCAACCATTTTATACCCCACCTAAAGTTAAATATACCGATATGAGAAACATTGAGATTAACATTGGCAATAGCTGCAATAATGAATGTCTTTTTTGTATGGTGGACCACTCCAGCCGTGGTTTTGTTGCTTATAAAACAATTGAAAAAGAGATTATCAGGGCAAAACAAAATGGTTTTGAGTCCATTGGTTTTTTAGGCGGGGAATTTACCTTGCATCCTGAGGTTTTAAAAATTGTAAAACTAGCCAAGATTTTAGGTTTTAAGATTATTCACATCATTAGTAATGGCCGTAAATATCAAGATGAGAATTTTGTCAAACAACTAATTAATAATGGCGTTAATCGCTTCTCAGTTTCAATCCATAGCCATAAGATGGAAGTTGAAGATTATTTAACGCAAAGGCCGGGAGGATTTGCAGAAAAAATTCAGGGCTTGAAAAATTTGGTAAAAATGAATCAGCCTGTTTCAGCTAATTTAGTCATCAACAACTTGAATTATCAGGATATTGCGGAAACTTTAAATTTTTTAAACGGGCTAGGAATTATTGATTTTCGTTTGAATTTTATCTGGTTGCATGGCCGGGCTTTAGCTAACCAAAATTTATTTCTTAAATTTAATGACTTTTTGCCTTTGGTGGATAAAATTATTAATCTGGCAAAAGAGAAAAATCTTACCATTGCTTTTGAAGGAATACCCGCTTGTTTAATTAAAGATAACAATAAATTGGATTACATCGGCGAATTAAGAGATTTAAAAACAGAAGTGGTAGCTTTTAATAATCCGCAAAAAGAAAGAGAAAATTTTAATTGGCAGGAAAGGAAGACCAATGAATTTAAAATTAAGCATGAAAAATGCCTGGAGTGCGTTTATAATAATTCTTGCGAGGGTGTATGGAGAGATTATATTAACTTCTTTGGCTGGAAGGAATTTTTTTAAATATCAATCCGAAGAAGCGATTGGCCAATCGCTTCTTCGGACAAGTTTTATCCTATGTCTTTAATCCGCTTAACAAATTTATGCAATGCAAAATGTTTATTCTGCAATTTCCCAGATGATTGCCGAGTTTTAAGTTTGGACGAAGCAAAAAAAGAAATTGATACTATTACTGATGATTCGGTTGCTTTTACTGGCGGTGAGCCAACGATTCATCCGTTTCTTAAAGAGACAATTAGTTATGCCAAGCAAAAAGGGATTAAAAACATTGAACTGCAAAGCAATTGTTTTTTGCTTGAAAATTTAGATTTGGTTAAGGAATTAAAAGCATTGGGTTTGACCGGAGTTTTTGTTACAGTTCATTCTGAGCAAAAAGAAGTTTTTGAAAAAATCACCCAGGTGCCCGGGAGTTTTGAAAAAGTTTTGCAAGGAATCGCTAATTTAATTTCCTTAGGGGTTAAAGTGCGAATCAATATTGTTATTAATTTTTTAAATTATAAGAATCTAGAAGAAATCACTAAATTTATTTACAGCCAATTTCCACAAATAAAAAGTATTGATTATTCTTTTGTCGTACCGGTTGAAAAAGTTTTAAAGCAGCCAGAATTATTGCCAAAAATAAGCGAGGTTGTACCATTTTTAAAAAAAGCCTTTAAATATTGCCAGGAAAATAAAATTAGTTTTTCTAATCCAGGCTGTGGCCTGCCTTTATGTTTTATTCCCGAATATAAAGAAAATAGTTTGGAATATAATTTTTTAAAAAAACAAATAGAAAATGGGTTAATTTCTGATAATCGTTTTGAAAAGATTAAGTTTGCTAAATGCAAAACCTGTGAATTTGATGAATTTTGTCTGGGCTTTTGGCCAAATTATGTTAAAATTCACGGTGAGCAGGAATTTATTTAATTTTATTATTTATGGACAGAGTTGATATAAAAATCGGCTTTAAGTGCAATAACAATTGCCAGTTTTGCGTCCAGGGTGAAAAAAGGTATAAACATGAGAACAGAACATTGGATGAGATTAGGAACGCTTTAGCAGAGGCCAAAGGACAAGGCGCCGCAGGCGTGGTTTTTACCGGAGGTGAGCCGACCATTCATCCTGATATTTTGGCAGCCGTAAAATCCGCCCGTGATTTGGGTTTTAAAAATATCCAGATTCAATCAAACGGCCGGATGTTTGCCTATTTGGATTTTTGCAAAAAGTTAGTTTTGGCCGGGGCAAATGAATTTTCCCCGGCTTTGCACGGCTCAAACCCAGAAATCCATGATGAATTAACCAGCAGTCCTGGCGCGTGGCAGCAAGTGGTGCAGGGGATTAAAAATTTAAAATCACTGGGGCAGCATGTTTTGACCAATACAGTAATTAATTCTGAAAATTATCAGGATTTGCCAAAGCTGGCCCAGCTTTTTGTTGATTTGGGCGTTGACCAATTCCAATTTGCCTTTGTCCATATTTTGGGTACGGCAGAAAAAAATAAAGATTGGATTGTGCCAAAGATGAGTGAAGTGATGCCTTTTGTAAAACAAGGCTTGGAGATCGGGATTAAGGCAGGGAAGGTTGTGATGACTGAAGCTATCCCTTTTTGTTTAATGCAGGGCTATGAAGATTTTATTGCCGAAAGGATAATGCCTGAAACAAAAATTGTTGATGCCGAAGGCGTAATTGAAAATTTTGCTGACTATCGTTGGAATCAGGGGAAAGTTAAAAGGGAAGAATGCAAGGTGTGTAAATTTTTTAAGCTTTGCGAAGGCCCCTGGAAAGAATACCCGGAAATTTTTGGCTGGGATGAATTCCAGCCGATCTTATAAATATGCAAAATCCATTTGAAGTTATTTTTTTAGCTTTTTTATTTATCTTTGGCATCATAATCTGCTATGAGGATTTTAGGTTTGACAAAATCAGGAATAAATGGATTAAATGGGGTTTTATAATCGGCGTTGCTTTGTACTTGTTGCAGATTATTTATTTAATTTTTTCATCTCAAACAATTGAATTGCATAATTATTGGCAGATAATTTTAAATACCTTGATTGCCTTTGTTTTGGGGTTTACCCTCTGGTATTTTAAGCTTTGGTCAGGAGGTGATGCGAAACTATTTACTCTCTTTGTTTTTTTACTGCCGATCAGCTTCTATTCTGAATGGAATTTTATTTATTGGCCGCCTTTAAATTTATTGATAAATATTACAATTCCGATTTTTATTTATTTGCTGATTAAATTTTTACTTTATCCCTTTCAATTGCTGATAAATTATCTAAAAAATCCCCATTTACTTAAAGAATATTATCGCAATTATAAAAGCAGGAATAAGCTTGATAAGAAAAAAATCAATGAATATTTGGCTGCGGCCTTGAGCTTTGTTATAATTTTGATATTTTTTCAAATTATAAGAGTGCGGTTGGGCGATTTTTTGCATCCTTATCTCGGCAGCCTGATGATTGCTTTTTACTTTTTTATGGGTTTTGTAGTTTTTCAGCCCTTGCGGAAATTAATGCAAAAAAGAATTATTTTGGCTTTAATTTCAGTGATTGCGTACTTTGTGGCTGGAATCATATTTTTTCGTAATTTGGTTTTCGCTGATTTGCACAATTTATTTGCCGTGCAGTTAATTTTTATGCTTTCTTATTATTATATCTTCAAATACGGCAAAGCCCTGATTATGTTTTTGTATAATTCAGCTGAAGTAAGAATGATTCCGGTAGAAGAACTGCAGGCCGGAGTTTACATTAACAAAGATTATGTCAGTAATGTTTTAGGCAATCGTTTTAATCTGGAAAATTTTAAAAACAGCCTGGATGCAACTTTGGCTAATGAGGACAAGGAACAATTATGGAGCCTGCTTAAGCAAAAATCAGACAAAAGCCATAAGGAAAAACAATATATTCAGCTGGTTGCTTATTTGAATCCGCAAAGTTGGCCGTATTTAATCAAGCAAATTTTTCAGATAAGAAAACAAAAAAAGGCTGGCCAAGACCTGTTGGAAAAAATTTCCGCCAAGTTAAATTTAGAACAAAAATCAGAATTAGAAAATATTTTAAATCACACGGATGAATTTAAAAAATTTTTAAAGTCAATTCGCGGAAAATTAACTGCAGAGCAAGCAGACAAACTAAAGGCCATGATAATGCAAAGAAACGAAGAGATTAAAGCCCATGGCTTGCAGCCGATTGATAAAATTATTTTGCATAAAACCTTTGCTTTTGCGCCTTTTATGCTTTTGGGCGTGATTATAACTCTCGTCACAAAAAGTTCTTTAATTCATTTAATTTACGTTTACATTTTGCACAAGTAGGCCTTTACATCTATGGGTTTTAAGCCTATAATAAAGATATCAAAATTAATTAAAGATATGGAAAACGAACAAAAATATTTAACTAAAACTGAATTAGCTGAATTTACTGAAGAAACTTTATTGCCGGCTGTGGAAAAAATTGTTGATGATAAGCTCGAGGAAAAACTAGAAAATAAGCTAAATGCAAAGTTTGGTGAATTTAAGCATGAAATAAAAAGCTATATTGATGATAAGCTAGCTGATACAAAAGGCGATATTATAGCGGTAATAAAGGGCGAAAAGGAAAGAGACAGGAGTTTTAAAGAAAAAGTGGTTGAAATTTTTAAAAGAAATAAATTGGCAGATAGAAAGGAAGCTGAATTATTAGAATCTTTGATTCATTAAGCTTGTATTTTAAAGCTATAAAAAGGATATAAATTTGATTAATTTAAAATATATGTTAGAAAAAAATGATTTATTACAACTTGAGCAACTTTTAGATAGAAAGCTGGATGAAAAATTAGATGAAAAGCTTGATCCTATCATGCAAAGGCTAAATTCTATTGAGGAAGAAATTGCTGATATTAAAATAATATTAGCGAGAATTGATAAAAGGACAGATGAGGATGTTAGTGCGGCCTATAAAGAAATTGAGAAATTAAAAGATAGAGTCAGCGACTTAGAAAATCAAGTAAAAATGCTTAAAATTCAAAGTGCTTGATTTTTTATTTAGTCATAGTATCTTTAGGGCCTCTTTAATAGAGGCTTTTTGATTTTTTTTAAAATTTAAGTTAAGATAAAAGTATTATGATAAAGCTATACAATACTTACTCTAAAAAAATTGAAGAATTTAAAGCCCTAAATGACAAAAAGGTGAGCATGTACACTTGTGGCGTGACTGTTTATGATTATGATCACCTTGGCCATGCCTGGACTTATACTTACGCAGATTTATTGCGCCGGATGTTTGAATATAATGGCTATAAAGTAAAACAAGCCTTGAATATCACAGATGTCGGGCATTTAACCAGTGATGCTGATACTGGCGAGGACAAGCTGGAGAAAAAAGCCCGCGAACAGGGCAAAACAGCCTGGGAAATTGCAGAATTTTTTACTAAAGTTTACTTAGACAATCGCCAGAAATTAAATCTGGAAAAACCAGAGATTATTTGCAAGGCCACAGATCATATCAAAGAAATGATTAAATTAGTCCAGGTTTTGCTGGATAAGGGTTATGCTTATGAAATCAGCGACGGCATATATTTTGATACTTCAAAATTTAAAGATTATGGCAAATTATCAGGCAATACCTTGGCCAGTTTAATGGAAGGAGCCAGAGTTGAAATCAACCCAGAAAAGAAAAACCCGACTGATTTTGCTGTCTGGAAATTCTCATCTCAGAGCCAAAAACGCCAGATGGAATGGCAGGCTTTTGGGCATAAAGGTTTTCCAGGCTGGCATATAGAATGTTCTGCCATGAGCATGGCTTATTTAGGCCCATCTTTAGATGTGCACACTGGCGGTGAAGATAATATCTTTCCCCATCATGAATGCGAAATTGCCCAGTCAGAAAGCTCAACTGGCCAGAAATTTGTGGACTATTGGTTTCATACCAGATTTTTATTAATTGAAGGCCAGAAAATGTCCAAATCCTTAAAGAATTTTTTTACGATTAAGGATCTTGAAGCTAAAGGTTTTTCTGCTTTGGATTTGCGCTATTTATTTTTAACTGCTCATTACCGCTCCCAGCTGAATTTTACCTGGCCAAGTTTAGAAGCAGCCAAAACCGCGCGCCAGAAAATGAATGATTTTGTTTTGAGCATTAAAGTTAAAGGCAAAGTTAATAAAGAATACAAGGAAAAATTTACTGAAAAAATTAATAATGATTTGGATTTGCCAGGGGCTTTAGCCATTGCCTGGCTAATGATTAAAAATAATAATATCAGCGCCGAAGATAAAAAAGCGACTCTGCTTGATTTTGATAAAGTCCTGGGCTTGAATTTAGCCAAAGTGAAAAAAGAAAAAATTAATATTACCAAGGATGTTGAGAAATTGGTTAAGCAAAGGGAAATTGCGCGCAAAAAGAAAGATTTTAAAAAATCCGATGAATTAAGAGATAAAATTGAAGGTTTTGGTTATTTGGTTGAGGATACCGCCGATGGTTCATTAGTTAAGAAAAAGTAAATTTAAAGAAGTAAACAAGTTGTATGGATTTAGAAAGCTATAAGAAATTAGTTGAGGAATTAGATGATAAAATTGGGAAAAAAAGAAATTCGATTAGAATATTATTTTTCATTGCTTTATTCATAGTTTTGTTTATTTTAGCTAATAAATATTCTTGGGCTGAAACTTTGGGCTGGAAGTTTGCATTAGCTTTTATTTATACTTGCTATCCAGGCTTTATGCTATGGGCTCCATGGGATTTTAACTGGATTTTGCAGTATTTTAAAAGCTATAGGGAATTATTGCAAAAAATAAAAAGTTATAAGGAGGAAATAAAAAAAATAGAAGAAACAAATAAAGTAGTGAAAAATAAGGAAGGGATTGAGAAGCTTGAAAGATTGAGAACTGTTTATTCAGAAATTTTTAATAGAAGAATAAGCGTTGAATCTTTGGAAGAATATGAGGAGTTTATTAGTATTGATAAAGATTTGTCAACCAATAATTATTACTTTGATTATGAGACTCGTAGGAAATATGAATTACTGCACAAATATTCAAAACAATTACAAGAAAGAATAATAAATTTTAATCAAGATAAAAGAATCGGGGTGGTAAAAACGTTTATTGGTATAAAAAATGAAAATATTTCTAATGAATCTGATGTAAAAATAAATTTTAATGCTGAACAAAAAGTAAGATTAGTAAATATTGAAAGTTTTAAAAATAAATATAAGCAGTATAAGATTCGAGACGGAAAAGAGGATTGGAGGTCTGGTAGAAAGATCAAAATTGATTATTTAAAGAAAAATTTGCAAAACATTAATCTTGGGTTACAAGGCGAATTAATTGTATTGGATTGGGAGAGAGATAATCTAATTCAATGCGGTCTTAACAATTTAGCTGAAAAAGTTCGGCACATATCGCAAGAGCTTGGAGACGGAGTAGGATTCGACATACTTTCTTATGACGAAAATGGTAACGAAAAATTTATAGAAGTAAAAACTACAAAAAGTGGCATGAATACTCAGTTTTATTATTCTGAAGGTGAATTGAATTTTATTAATAATACACAAAATTATTATTTATATCGTTTGAATTTAGAAAATGAGGATGAAGCGGAATTGACGATTATTAGTAAGGACGAATTTTTGAATAAGTTTGAAGTTTTACCTTATCAATATAGTGTTAAATTTAAAAATGAATGACAAAAATATAAAACTTATGTAAAATGTCGCACTTTAGTTCGACTAAGCTCAATGTAAACTTTTGACTAAGTTCTGAGCTGGCCGAATGACCAATGTGGCATTTTTTTGATTTTATAGTTTATGAAAAAGAATTTCTGGAACAATTTAAAAAAGCCGATTATTGCTTTGGCGCCAATGGCGGGAATTACTGATTCTTCTTTTCGGCAGATTTGTAAAAAGTTTGGCGCAGACGTAGTATATTCGGAAATGATTTCCGTTGACGGCTTGAATTATTTGTCAGCAAAAACTTTTGAATTGCTTAAATTTGAGCAAAAAGAAAAGCCAATCGTTATTCAGCTATTTGGTTCTAAACCTGAATTTTTCGCCAAAGCAGCCCAAGTAGTGCAGGAAGTCGGAGCTGACGGGGTGGATATTAATTTTGGCTGTCCGGCGCCCAAGGTTTTTAAATGCGGCGGGGGAGCGAGCTTAATGAAAGATTTGGATTTATGTTATGAAATTATTAAGGCAACTTGTTCTGCGGTTAAAATTCCGGTTTCCATAAAAATTAGAAGTTCAGTTGGCAAAGTCACGGCTTTGGATTTGGTTAAAAAGATTAAGAACTTACCAGTAGCAGCGATTATGGTTCATGGACGGCGTTATGAGCAAGTTTTTAGCGGGGAAGTTGATTTGGCTATGATCAAGAAAGTAAAAGAAAATTTCAGGAACATTGTTTTGGGTAATGGGGGAATTATAAATCCACACAAGGCCAAAGAACTGTTGGTTCAGACCAAAGTTGATGGTCTTGGTTTGGCTCAAGGTATTTTGGGTAAACCCTGGCTGTTTAAGCAAATTAAGGATTATTTAAAAACTGGCAAGTTTAAGGAAATTAAATTAGCTCAAATAAAAAAAGTCGCTTTGGAACACGCGGCTTTGAATTATAAATTAAAAGGCAAACAAGGGATTTTGGAAATGCGCAAGCATTTGGCTTGGTATTTCAAAGGTTTTAGCGGAGCCCATGATTTACGGCAAAAATTAATTCAGGTAAATAGTTTAAAAGAAGTCAAAGACATTTTAGGCAATCTTTAAATCCATTTTTTACCTCTAAAATAGAAATACATCATAAGAGAGAAAAAGAGCATTAAGCTTAATATTTTCCAAAAATCCAGATATGAGCCGGCAATGGGCATATGGTTGACATTCATGCCAAAAATTGCCGCCATTAAAGTCAGGGGAAAAACAATTACTGAAAAAATAGTCAGGGTTCTCATGATGTCATTTAATTTAAAAGTAACTAAGGAGCTATTAGTATCTTCCAAAGCATTAATCGTTTGTTGATAATTTTCCAGTAAGTCCCAGATATTCTGGGTATGGTCAATCAAATCATTGTAATAAGATTGTATCTTGGCCGCCTGGCCATTGAATAGATTCATTTCCTGCTTTACCAATTTTTGTAAAACTACCCGGTGGACTTGCATGATTTTGCGGAAATAAACAATATTTCTTTTAACTACTAAAATTTCACTGACCATTTCGCGCTCTTTGCCGGCAAAGATGTTTTTTTCAATATTGCTAATGTCCAGGCTGATATGATCAAGCATGGGGAAAATGGAAACATAAATGCGATCCAGAATCTCATAAAGCAGCATGGCCGGCGAATTATTCAGATATTTTTCTCTGGTTGCCTTGGCAGTCAGGCAGGCATCAAAAAGATCTCGCAGCGGCTGAAGCTGGTTATAATGAATGGTGATTAGATCATTTTTAGCCAAATAAATATCAATCTCAGCTGGCGTTATCTCTCTTGTTCTGCGATTATAAACCGGAAAAAGTAAAACCAAAAAGTAATAATTTGGCCTGACGTTTAGTTTCGGCCTTTGGGCATGTTTATGAGAATATGAATCATCCAGATCAAGCTGGTCAAATTTATATTTTTTCTTTAAATTTGAGATTTCTTTTTCTGAAGCATTAAGGATGTTAATCCAGCTTGATTTTGAGCCATTGATTATTTGGGTTTGAGGCATGGGTTTTATTTAATATTTGTTTGAATATATTATAGCATAGAAAAGGAATTAGCTATAGGTTTTTAGTCGGGGCAACCAGTTTAGTCTTCCGGCTTATGCCTTAAGTTCTTGATAAAGACCAGCTACTATTTACCAAGCTGGCAGTTAAGACTTATAACCAAAGCCCATTTTCTTTTTTTTCCCAAAATATGCTATTATAAATACAAGTTTATGCCCCAGAAAATAACAGATATTACCAAGAAAATTGAAGATCCTCAGGAGAAAGAGGTTAAAATCCAGCCAGAGCATACACAAGAAGCTCCGCGCATAATTGAAGTTGAAAAAAAAATAGAAGCCGCGCCTTCTGCTGAAATTTTGGTTACCCAGATTGTAAAAGAAGAAAAGGGAGAACCGCCTGTTTCTGCCGGGATCAGACAGGCGCCGGCCGAACCGGTAAAAAGCCCCATTCTGGAAAAAATTGAAGATGTTTTGCAGGAAGATTTGGAAGATATTTATTTTCAGCTGACTCCGGAAAAACAGGAAGAATTCAGGCAAACAGGCGAACAAACCGCCTCACAAATTGCGGTTTTAATGGGCGCAGTTAAAATTCAGGTCACTAAAATATTAGGCCTGATTATCAAATGGCTCAGAATTATACCTCACGTCAATAGATATTTTTTAGAACAGGAAGCAAAAATTAAGACTGATAAGCTTATAGAGCTTAGAAATAAGGGAGAGATTATTAGTCCTGAAAATCAAAACAAAATCTAGTAAAAACAAATGGATAATTTTTTCATTCAATTAGCTAATTTTGAAATCAGCGGCCCTAAATTATACATCCTTTTAGGCTTAGTTATATTTGTCGGTGTTTTGATCCTGTGGCTGCTGTTTTTTTTAATTAAAAAAATATTAAAGAAAATTTTAAAAAATTCAGCCAGCTTTAAGCAGGCAGTACTTTTAATCCAGGTGCCAAAATATGAAATCGTGGAAACAGGCGAGCGGACTCAGCCAAAAACCCAGGAAGATTTAGCAGAAAAGATTGCGACCATGGAAGCCTTTTTTGCCAATATCGCAGGTTTGCCGGCGCAGAAAGGCTTGAAATACGAATTTATTAACCGCACTGATCATTTATCTTTGGAAATAGTTTTGAAAGATGGCTTGATTTATTTTTATGCGGTGGTGCCGCAAAATTGGAAAGATTTTATTGAACAGCAGATAATGGCCCAGTTCCCCAAGGCTTTTGTGGCAGAAGTAGAAGATTATAATATTTTTAGCCCGCAGGGCGTGATAGCCGGCTCTATGCTCAAATTCAGGAAAGAATATATTTACCCTATTAAAACTTATAGAAAATTGGAAACAGATTCTTTGAATGCTTTAACCGGCGCCTTAAGCAAACTGGATAAAAATTCAGGCGCGGCTATTCAGGTCGTGCTCAGATCAGCCAACCCCAAATGGCATAGGTGGGGTCGCCAGGCTGCTTCAATCGCGCATCAGGGCAAAAAAGTCAGCGAAGCAATCTCAGAAGCAGGGGGCAGTTTTTTCTCACTAGATAAAATCTTAAAGTTTTTTCAGGGCTGGAGCAGTCCGCCAAAACCTGTGGCAGGTCAGGAGCCGCTCAAACCTTACCAGTTGTCTTCCCTGGAAGAGGAAATTCTGAAAGGCATTGAAGAAAAATCAGCCAAGGGCGGCTTGGAAGCAAACATCAGGGTCATTGTCTCCGCAGAAAATCAAGAAAAGGCGAATATGTATCTGGAAAATATTTTAAATAGTTTCGGCCAGTTTAATATTTATGAATACGGCAATGCTTTTAAAAGATATTCACCGAATAAAAATAAATTAATCAAAGATTTTATTTTTCGTGAGTTTGATGATAAAGCTAAGATGATCATGAATACAGAAGAGATCACCTCTGTTTATCATTTTCCTTTGGGTCACACTGAAACGCCGAATATCATCTGGTTGCAGGCCAGAAAAGCTGCTCCGCCGGCTGAATTGCCCAGCGAAGGACTTTTAATCGGCTATAATGATTTTCGCGGCATAAATAGAGAAATACGCTTAACAGATGATGATCGCCGCCGCCATGTTTATATTATAGGTCAAACTGGTACTGGTAAATCGCAGTTGCAAATTAATATGATCATCCAGGATATTGCTAATGGCAAAGGCGTTTGTTTCATTGATCCTCATGGTGATACAATTGACACGATCATGCAATATATCCCCAAAGAAAGGGCTGAAGATGTAATTCTTTTTGATCCTTCAGATACGCAAAGGCCAATGGCTTTAAATATGATGGAATTTGAAAATCCTGAACAAAAGACAATGGTGATAAATGAAATGATGAATGTCTTTGATAAATTGTATGATTTAAAAACAACCGGCGGTCCGATTTTTGAACAGTATATGAGAAACACCATGCTTTTAAACATGGAAGATCCTGAATCAGGCTCTACTTTGTTAGAAGTTTCCAAAGTTTTATCAGATGAAGATTTTAGAAAATATAAATTGTCCAAAACCAAAACTCAGGTAGTTAAAGATTTCTGGGAAAAAGAAGCAGAAAAGGCAGGCGGTGAAGCTGCTTTAGCTAATATGGTGCCTTATATTACTTCCAAATTAACTTCATTTATTGCCAATGACGTGATGAGGCCAATTATCGCCCAGCAAAAAAGCGCATTCAGCTTCAGAAAAGCCATGGATGAACAAAAGATTATTATGGTGAAATTGTCTAAGGGCTTGCTTGGCGAAATTAATGCTAATTTATTAGGCATGGTAATTGTGGGGAAAATCCTTTTGGCTGCTTTAAGCCGAGTAGACCAGCCTGAGGCATCAAGAAAAGATTTTTATTTATATATTGATGAGTTCCAGAATTTTTTAACTGAGGGCATTCAGGTGATTTTATCAGAAGCCAGGAAGTATAGATTGTGCTTAACGATTGCCCATCAATTTATCGGCCAATTGGTAAAGAATAATGACACGCGATTTAAAGACGCGATTTTTGGCAATGTGGGCAGCAAAGTAGCTTTCCGAGTAGGCGTGGAAGATGCGGAAATTTTTGCCAAAGAATTTGCGCCGGTTTTCAACCAATATGATGTGATGAACGTGCCGAATTTAAACGGCTTTATTAAGCCTCTGATTTTGGGCAAAGTTGTGCCGCCTTTTAGTTTTCAGCTGATGCCGTTTGAAACAAGGCCAAAAGCTAATCCTGAATTAGCCCAGGCCATTAAAGAACTTTCCCGTTTGAAATACGGCCGAGACAGAAATATTGTGGAAGCGGAAATTATTGAAAGAACAAAAAAGACAGTGGCTAAAGAAGAAAATGAGGATATCTTCGCTTAAGGAGGTTTTATGAAGTTTTATGACGTTTATGATGCTGCATAAAACCAGAAGCAACCTCATAAAACTTAATATAACATTATATAACCTCATATAACCTAAACAATATAAATAAAAAATAAACCCATGAAAAACAAAAATCAAAACTCAGAGTCAATTATTTTGTCGCAAAGCAAATATCTGCTGATCCAAAAAATTTTAAGGAACATCCATGAGAATTTGGGCAAGGTTATCCAGATTTTAGAACAAGGCCCGGAAGAAATGGAAGACTGGGACAATTCTTTACAGGGAATTTCTCAGACTTTAAAAGAGGCTGAAAGAGATTTAGAGGTCATGGGTGGAGAAAGAGTAATTGAAGGTGTTTTTGACGGAGAAAAAATGATTGGACCCGATGGCCAGGAATATGCCGTGCCAGCCAATTATGCTTCCAAATCAAAATTAGTTGAAGGCGATATTCTAAAATTAACGATCAATGGCCGGGGGGATTTCCTTTATAAACAAATAGGCCCGGTGGAAAGAAAAAAGATCCTGGGTACGATTGGTCTGGATAAAAATGGGGATTATTTTGTAGCTGCTGAAAAAAAGAAATGGAAAGTACTGCCAGCCAGTGTCACTTATTTTAAAGGCCAGCCTGGCGATGAAGCAGTAATTCTGGTGCCTAAAGATGCTGTCAGTAAATGGGCGGCTGTGGAAAATGTGGTAAAAAAGTAAGTCAAACCACAGATTTTTTATCACAGATAACACTGATACATTTAAATCCCGGGGAACTGGGATTTTTATAACTGTAACAAAAATTTGGCTTTGGCGTTTAATAAGTTATAACGAAAGATTATGAATCTTTCAGAAAAAGAAATACAAAATTTAATATTGCAGGCCCAGCAAGGGGACCAGAGTTCTTTTACGCAAATTTATAATTTGTTTTTTGAACGTGTGTATAAATTCATCTTTTTTAGGACTAAAATAAGGGAAGAAGCTGAAGATCTGACCAGCCGCGTTTTTCTGAAAGTCTGGCAGAATCTGACTAAATATAAAGAGCAAAAAACAGCGAAATTTTCCACTTGGCTATTTCAAATCGCCAGGTTCACAGTGATTGATTATTATCGGCAGGCAAAAACTAAAGTTTCTTTGACTGAAGTTGAAAATTATATTGGCAGTGAATTTAATCAAGCTGAGCAGGAAATTGCCGAGGTTAAAAGGAGCATCCATAATTTGCCTGTTGAATGGCAAAATATAATCACGCTGCGCTATTTTGATGGTTTGGATTATGCGCAGATAGCTAAAATTACAGGCAAAACTGCAGTCGGAGTACGGGTGATTGCGCATCGGGCGATAAAAAGATTGGGTAAATTATTAAAAATATATGAATAATAAAAAAGCCAAAATTGAAAATTTATTAACCAAAACAAACCAGCAGTTTGTAGTTTTAGATTTGCCGCAGAATGCCACCAGAGACAAATTAATGCGGCAAATTAATCAGCCTGTAACAAATTTATCAGCCGATCGATTAAATATAGGCAAAGAGCTTTTTAAATTAAAAATTTTTAGATTGGCAAGCTCTGGCACAATTGTTTTGGTTGCCATGCTACTTTTAGGCGGTTCAAGTGTTTACGCAGCGACCCAATCATTGCCCGGCGATATGCTTTATCCGGTCAATAGAAAAATAGAGGATTTTAATCTGGCCCTGGCCAGAAATCAGGTCCAAAGGCATCAGATTATTATTATTCATTTGCAAAAACGGGCAACTGAATGGGAAAAAATAAAAGCCCACAATAATGATGTTCAGGTTTTAACAACTCAGGAAAAGCTGGCAATGGAAAACATGAAAGCAGCTTTTGCTCAGACTATTAATGAGTTGCGGGCACAAAAGCAAAATTATCTTAATGATAATTTTGACCAATTAACCGAGAAACAGCAATTTGAGCAGGAGATTATCAGAATGAATGAGATTATGGTCCAGCATCTGCAATTTTTAAAAAATCGTGAAAGTGAAATTGAACAAGGCATAAATTCCGTGCAGGATGATAAAAAGGAAATTGAAGATTTGGTTAATTCAATGAATGCGCAGATGGCTGAACATAAGCAGATGATGCAGGCAGCCCAGATGATTTCCCAATAATTTTTAGCAAAAAGGTCGAAAAATAATAATATTTAAGCATGGCAAAGAATTCCCTTGGCAAATGTCCGGGGATTCTTTGTTTTTATTCGCCTTGATTTTCTGATCCGTTTGGCTTAAAATAGAGTTAGACGCAAAGATAAAAACACTCAAAATAATATGCCTAAAAAAGAAACTCAGATATTTTATATACATGGAGGAATGACTTTTAAAAATAAAAGGGATTATTTGCATTTTTTAAAAAACAGAGATGTAACTATCGAAAAGAAGATGAAGTGGAGCGACGCCTACTTGGAAAAAAAACTAGGCAGAAATTTCCAGATTATAAGACCCAGAATGCCACTTCAGGATAATGCTAAATATTACGATTGGGCGACTCACTTTGAAAGATATATCCCAAAATTAAAAAACAATATTATTTTGATTGGCGAATCTCTTGGCGGTATATTTTTGGCCAAATATTTATCTGAAAATACATTTCCCAAAAAGATAAGGGCAACATATTTAATCTGTCCTCCATTTGACAACTCGCTTCCGGGCGAAGATTTGGTTGGCGGGTTTACTTTGAAAAAAGATATATCAAAAATCGAAAAAAATTCTAAAAAGCTTTATCTGCTTTTTTCAAAGAACGACCCCGTGGTTCCTCCGTCTCAAGCTAAAAAATATGCCGCCAAGTTAAAAAATGCAAATATTATTATATATGACCACATTGCAGGACATTTTCAAATATCTGAGTTTCCAGAAATTATAAAAATTATTAAAGCGGATGTAAGAAAGTAGTGTTTTTATTGCAGCAAATAACAAGTTCTATCGGGTTCCAGGAATTTGCCATAATACAATATATAAAACCCCGGGAAACTGGGGTTTTTCGCCCTTGCTTTTATCCCATAATTCGCTTAAAATAGAGTTATCAATTAAGAGCTAAAACGTTAAAATCTCTAAACTTATACACATTTAGCTCCTCTTAAACCTCTAAAACCTATTATCACATGTCTTTAGCTTTATACAGAAAATACAGGCCGCAGACCTGGCAGGAATTAACCGGCCAGAATCACATTAAAGTGACCTTGCAGCATGAAATTGAAACTGGCAAAGTTAGCCATGCTTATCTTTTTACTGGCCCGCGCGGGATCGGTAAAACTACCACGGCGCGGCTTTTAGCCAAGGCAATTAATTGCGAAAAGCGCCAGGAAGGCGAAAGCGAACCTTGCGGTCAGTGTGATTCATGCTTGGAATTAACTGCTGGCAATGATTTGGATATTTTGGAAATAGATGCAGCTTCGCATACAGGAGTTGATAATGTGCGCGAGAATATTATTGCCAACGCGCGTTTTACTCCTGCTAAAAGAAAATTCAAAGTGTTTATCATTGATGAAGTGCACATGCTGTCAATCTCGGCTTTTAATGCGCTTTTAAAAACCCTGGAAGAACCGCCGGCTCATGCCATATTTATTTTAGCTACGACTGAAGTGCATAAAGTGCCAGCCACTATTATTTCCCGCTGCCAGAGATTTGATTTTAAAAAAGTTAATGCTGATGATTTAATTAAGCGCTTAAGCTGGATGTGCCAGCAGGAAAACGTGAAAGTCACTAGTGATGTCTTAACTGATATCGCCCGCTTTAGCGAAGGTTCTTTGCGCGATGCTGAGAGCTTGCTCGGACAAATTCTCTCGCTTGGTGAAAAGGAAATTGGCAGGGCAGAAGCCAGCTTAATCATTCCTGCTTCAAATTATAATTTGGTTCTAGAGCTTGTTGAATATTTAGTCTATAAAAATTTGGAAGCCAGCATTACCTTAATTAATAAATTAGTGCAGGAAGGCGTTGATCTTAATAAGTTTGTTGATGACTTGGTGGAATTTTTACGCAAAATAATTTTGGCAAAAATCAGCGGAAGTTTAAAATCGTATTCTTTTGAATTGGATGAAAAAATGGAAAAAGCCATACTGGAGGTCTCGCAGAAATTTGAAGCGGCAGAACTGGTTGATTTGATTAATTCATTTAGCTCAAAAAAATTTGAAATAAAAACAGCGGCTATTCCTCAGCTGCCTTTAGAAATCGCAGTGATAGAGTATTGCGGCAAAGGTTCCTCCTTTGCTTCTGGCGAAGCTTCGGAGGACAAGAAAGATGGGAAATTCCCGCCGGGCGGAGGAGCAATTTCAGGCAGCAAATTGGCAGACAAAGGAAAAGAAAATACAGGTGGTGCGAACAGCGCCACTTTAAAAAATTCAATTTCTGTGAATAAAGGCGACTTAAACAAAAAGATAAATATAAGTCTTGACAAAATAAAAAATAAATGGCATAATTTTTTAGTAAAACTCCAGGAGACCAATGCATCTTTAGTTTTTATTCTAAAAGTATCAGAACCTTTAGAATTAAACGGTAATATCTTAAAGATCGGCTTTAAATATCCTTTTCATGAACAGCGTGTGAACCAGGCTAAAGTTAAAGACGCAGTGGAAAATATTTTAGCAGAATTTTTTAATGAGCAAATTATTGTTGCGACCAGCCTTTTGCCCAAGGATTATGAAAGTGATTTTATTAAAGAAGAAACTAAGTCTGATGAGGTTGAATTAGTGGAAGAAATATCCAGCCCTGTTAACGGTGAACAGCAAGCTATGATTGATAATTTGGTTAAGACGTTTGGAGGGAAGGTGGTGGAATAAGTTTAAAATTCAAAGTTAAAAGTTTAAATTTGCAGTTCAAAATTAAAAATTTTAATTTTTTTGTCATTTGTTATTTGTCATTTGATATTTCTATATTGGGGAGTAGCCAAGTGGTAAGGCACCTGCCTCTGGAGCAGGCATTCGTAGGTTCGATCCCTACCTCCCCAGTCCTATATTTATCCGCAGAAGGTATGCTTAAGCGCACATTTTTTCTCTTGGCAAGAATGATTTATGTTCAACAATATTTTATAAACGAATTAATATATGTCTATCGATAAGGAACTTAAATGTTGAAATGGCGCTGATATCAATTTAAAATTCTAACCGAATCGTAAAATTATTTTATGCCCGAAATAAAGAGACCCGATATCAGTGAATTCAAAAATTTCGTTCTGCTCCGCGCGATAAGCGATAAACTTTTATTATCTGATATTCAATTAAAAGAAATTCAGTCCAACATCTTATTGGTTAATGGGACGAATAAGTTGGGACAAAAAGAAAATTTTATTTTCAAAAAGCAACGTAATCGCAGTCCGTTACTTGGGGACAATACTAACAATAGAGAGGCGCTATTTTATCATGTCATGGCAGATGAGGTCACTTTTGATTTACCGCGGTATTTCGGGAGGGTTAATGATTTTGAAGTTTTTTCTTTTTTAAAAAAAGATGAAATGGAAATTAACACTGAGCAGATGTTAAGTCCGCTCGAGAAATTGCAGAGAATTGGCATTGCAAAACAGGACAAGGTCATGTTTGCGGGGGAATACAGAGACAAAGACAAAATTATCCATTTTATAGACAAATTGCTTATTGATATTAGGAGGAATCCTTTGTTAAAGCCGACTGCGGATAAAATTTCTGAGAATATGGATTTATTTGTTCAAGCAATTGATTACTTGAGCCAGTTACCCCAGGTTTTTGTTCATGGAGATTACTGGAGAAATAATTTGATTGTTTCGAACGGAAGAGTATATATTATTGATTGGGAAAACTGTCAGATAAATAACAACTACTACGATTTAACAACGTTATTCTATACTGAAAAAATCATGTTTGCTAATGAAAAATTTGATCCGACAATAAATGGTCATAATGACATTCGGGCGATGGATTATAATTTTTTGCTTCAAACAGTATCGCAAATAATCCCGGAATTGGCGGGAAAGAAGGGTTCCCCCCACGACTGGGAGAAAAATTGGCTCGATGCCTTTATTGATATTATGAATAAATACGGTGTAAAATAATAAACTTATTTTTATGATTAGAGCTACAAATCTTTTGTCTAAATACTATGGGGAGACAGGCGGATACCTGAGGGAGCATGACACATTTTTACGTTCGGCGGATATCAAAAAGGATCTGCTTTTCTTAATTAGGGCGCTTGATATAAAAAAGAGTGATGTCATTTTAGATATTGCTTGCGGCCAGGGGCGTCATAGCAACGCTTTGGCGGAAAAGGGTTATCAAGTAGACGGTGTTGATTTTTCCCAATACTTGCTTGATAAGGCAAGGGCAGGGGAAAAAGAATTATCAAGGGGAAGACCTAATTATTATAAAGCTAATGTTGAACAACTAAATTTGAAAAAAAAGTATAGCAAAGCCTATTGGTTTTTTTCTGATTTGGCGGATATTGATTTGCCCAAGGCAATTGTCTCTATAAGTCATAATATGAAAGTAGGGGGAATGGTTCTTCTCGACACGGATAATATTTTCAGAATCCTTGCCTACCTTTCTAAAAATCACGATTCGGGTTTTGATTTTGACGCTAGCCGCTTGGAGCTTATTGTTAAAAAAAACAATTTGCGCATAAAATACCCCGTCTTACCTTTGTGGGAACAATGGCTGAGGGCATCTGGTTTTTTCATTAAAGATTTTTGGGGAGATTATAAATTTAGCAAGTATTCGGTTAAAAGCCCCAGATTAATAATATTAGCAAAAAAAATCGCTTAGGTTCTTGAACTTAAGCGATTTATGTTTGCGAGCTTTATGCTGTTGTCGCATGGGAATTAACTGTAGCATATAGCTGGTTGACTTTGCACTTGAAAAGATCAGGTTCTTCAGTAAGTATCCACATTAATTCCAGTATTGAATCGTGAATTTCTTCGCATTTAAAGTGCGGGCTTTTGAGTTCTCCAGTCGTCTGGTAATTTTCTCCGCGACAATTACCGGCGCACAAATACCGCACATCGCATGCCGAACATTTGGGGTTTAAAGAATCTATGTTTAAAGTGCGGAGTTCCTTTAAAATGGGTGAGGTTTCCCAAATATCGGCAAGATTAGTATCCAGAAGGTTCCCCAGCTTAAAGTCCTGTAATGCTGTGTCTGCGCAGGGGTAAAGGGTTCCATCAGCTTTGACGTAAACAGCTCGATTCGTGCCGATGCCACAACTATAGCTTTTCACTCCTCCCGCAATGCCCATGATTTGATTAGCAAAAGTAGAACACATCATCAACTCTTGCAATCTTGGCTCATTGCGAATCGCTTCAAACACTTTTCGGTAGAAAGTGGCTAAAGGCACTGGAATTAGAAGTTGTTTGGTTTTCTTGCTATTGCCTCGGCCTACATGCATCATATTTAGGCAATTAAACCCTTCCACGCCAAGCGAGTTGGCTAAAATCATCGTTCCTTTCATGTCGTCAATGTTTTCAGCATGAACGAACATATTTATAGCCACAGACACACCGCTTTGGCAAAGTGCTCTTATATTTTTTATGGTGAGATTAAAGGTATCTTTGCCCCTGATGTACTCATGTGTGGCTTTTTGGCAGCCATCAAGCGAAATTGACATCTTTAGTCTTGGATACTCAGCCAGCTTGGCGATTTGGTTTTTCGTAAGCAGTGTGGCGTTGGTATTGACTTGGACAAAAAAACCTTGGTTGTGGACATATTCAATTAAGTCTAGGGCATCTGGACGCGTAAATAGCTCGCCACCTGTTAGAGCTACGCGTGAAATGCCGTTTTGCCAAGGCATTTTAGTGAGTTGATCGACAACCATTTTTATTTGTTTAGTTGTCATTTCACTTGGCATCTTTTGGCTGGCCATTGCATAGCACATCGGACAGGTCATATTGCATTGCTGGGTAGTAGCAATGACCAATACATTTTCTACTTCATTAACCTGGAAGTCGGGGGAATATTCTTTAGCTTGAGCCATTTCGCCGTCAATAGCCAAAACTCCCGAGGAATAAAGCAAATCTTTTAGATCGGAATAGACAACTTCCGCATCTATTATTGAAACAGACAAAATGCTAGCAATTTTTTCAATGATTTGCGATGACTCCCCAAGATTAAAAGCTTTGAGGATATCAATGACTTCATTAGATGCCGAAAACCAGTAAGGTCTTGAAGGAAAAATTACTATAGCATTGTCATCTCGGCTATAGCACGAAGGTTCTTCGGACATTGTCACTTTACTCATCGATATTTCTCCTTTTTTTAAAAAATGGCAGGGAGGTTGAACCCACCCTGCCTGGCCATTGAGTCACTGACCCCGATAGTACATCACGCCCTGCGATTCTTTGGTCAGGACGATGACGCCACAATTGCCGCGATTCAGAATCCGGAATCGTTTCATGTGTACCTCCTTTCATAGAATTTGGTAATGAGATATGCTTTACTGCCATATTTCATCCATTCATAACTTAACACTAATTTAGTTAGGTTGTCAAAAGAAGCGCTTTAGCGCTTTTTATAGTGTCTCATTTTGTGCTTAAATAGCCCGACCCAGGTGCCTCAAATCAGCTCTTGAAAAGAATCTCAAAATTCCTTAAAATATCCCTATAACACAGGTCCTAGACCGGATTGTTCAGCCTTCGCTCTCCGAAGCGAAAAGTGCTCACGCACTTTTTGCATAGGCGAGCCACTACTCAATTTAAGCTTGGCGAGCTACGGCTGGTGATGACCAGCCAAATGCACCAAATCTAGAAGATTAATCGTAATATATTATAATAGCTAGAGTGCAAATGTCTCCAAGATTTAATTACGATTCTATCACTACTTATTATCAAAAAATTAACAAAATTTATTTTTCAAAACATTTCTATTATATTGTAGCGGGTGTTTTTTTATTTTGTGTTGCAGGTTTATTTTTGTATGTAAATTATCTGCGGGATAATAGAGATTTGGCTCAAAAAAATATGTGTGATGCAGTGACACAATCATTTGCTCCTTTACCGACAGAAATAAATCCTAACTTTTTAACCCAGATAAATGATTGTTTCATCCCCAGCGCTGCTGTTTATGGCTATTCTTTGCGGATTACTTCAGGATTTCGGACAGTAGCGGAGCAGAATCAAATATATAATCAAGGACGAAATGATGATGGTGATATTGTGACCGAGGCGCCAGGCGGCAGAAGCATTCACAACTTTGGCTATGCCGCAGACGTGGTTGATAGCAATCATGAATACAATATAAACTGGAAAAGACTGGCCAAGATTGGAGCATTCTGCGGGCTTGAAGCAGGTGATGATTGGGATTTTGCCCATTACGAATATCGGGGCGGCCTAACCACGGCTGATTTTGTCACTGGCAGCCGACCCTCGCCGCTTATGTTGCCATGTGCTGTAATGCAAAAGCGGGCAAAAGACGGCCAGCCTCTAACACTTAAGGATTTACAAAATTGTGGAGCTCCTAAGTTTTAATAATAAATATTTTAATAATTTTTAATAATTTCCGTCTTTGGCGGGAAATTTAACCTTAATTTTATGGATAATGAAACAAGTCAAGCTCAACCAGGCAATGCTCAAAATTTACAGCCAGAAGCGGAGAAAATAACAATTTTGCCAGAAGCTCACAGTAAGCAGATAAAAAAAGGGGAAGCAATAAAAAAATTTATTAAAGATAACCTGAGAATAGTTATTATAATTGCGGTGATTGTAGTTGTGGGCATTTTGGCGTATTTTTTTAGAGGTTTAGTTATTGCCGCTACTGTTGATGGCAGTCCCATTAGCCGCTTGGCCGTGATTCAAAAGTTGGAAAAAGAATCAGGCAAAAATTTATTAGATTCTTTGATTACGCAAAAGCTGGTGCAAAACGCAGCCAGCGCGAATAAGCTCAGTGTCAGCGATGATGATGTCAATGGCGAGATTAAAAAAATAGAAGATCAGGTCGCCTCAATGGGCAGCACGATGGATGAGGCTCTCTCAGCGCAAGGCATGACCATGGCTGATTTAAAAGAGCGGATTGTTTTGCAAAAAGAATTGGAAAAATTGCTGGCAGACAAAATTAATGTGGCTGATGAAGAAATTGCGCAATACATTAAAGATAATAATATTACGGTTCCAACAGGGCAGGAAGCAGCTACCAATGACCAGATAAAAAGTGAAATAAGTTCGCAAAAGTTTAATAGCGAAGCCGAGACTTATATTGCAGAATTAAAAGCCAAGGCCAATATCCAATACTTTGTAAATTACTAGATATAGCATAATATAAAAAACCGTCCTGATACTCAGAACGGTTTTTTAGTTTTATGGTATAATTAGGTTAGATTTATATTATAAATGACATTTTTATGCAATGGTTTTGGATTTCTTTGGCAGCGTCTGCTATTTGGGCGCTAGTCAATCATGCTGACAAATACATTATCTCCAAATACTTTGTAGGCAAAGGCGTTGGCTCGCTTGTGATTTTTACGAGTTTAAGCGGCTTTATCTTTGCTCTTTTTATTCTACTCTTTGACCGCAGCGTTTTGGCTTTTGATTTTTTAAGCGCTGTGATTATTGCGATTAGCGGCGCGATTTTAGTGGCTTCGTTTATCCCATATCTTTATGCCCTGGAAAAAGAAGAGGCTTCCATGGTTTCTACGCTTTTTCAATTGATTCCAGTTTTTAGTTATTTTTTAGCTTTATTTTTTCTTAATGAAACACTAAGCCTTAAGCAAATTTTTGCCTCGCTTCTAATACTTTTAGGCGCGGTTATTATTTCTCTGGATCTTTCAAAAAAAATAAATTTAAAATTAAGGCCTTTTCTGCTGATGGTTGTTTCTTCATTTATGAGCGCTTTAAGCGCGCTTATTTTTAAAATAATTGCGCTGGAGCAAAATTACTGGGGGACTGCTTTTTGGGAATATATCGGTGGCGCGTTTTTTGGCTTATTTTTGTTCACCTGTATTGGTTTATACCGAAAACAATTTTTAGCCACGATTGCGAAAGGCAGGCTAGTTGTTTTTAGCATAAATTTTTTGGCTGAACTTTTAAATATCATTGCCAAGCTTTTAGTCAATTTCGCCAGCCTTTTAGCGCCGCTGACTCTGGTTTTGGTGGTTAATGGCTTTCAGCCTCTTTTTGTTTTTGTCTACGGAATTTTGATTACGATTTTTTTGCCGAAAATCGGCAAGGAAACTTTGACGAAAAAAGTGATTGTCCAAAAGCTAATTGCGATTTTTGTTATTTTTATCGGGGTATATTTTCTTTTTGTATAGAATTATTGATTGAGATGCAAGTGTTAATTGACATTAACCATTTCACCTGATAATTTCACCTCAAGGAGGATCCAATGAAAAAAGTAGTTTTTGTTTGTTTGCTGGTCAGCACCTTGTTAATTTCGGGAAACTTCATCTATTCAAAAACAACTGCGACAGTTATTTTTGGAACCTGCCAGATGCAGGACAGGTTGCCTGATCCAGTTTGCACGCCAGGTGCGATTTTTCAGGTGACTGAAGAGGATATTTGCGTCAAAGGGTACACTAAAAAAGTGCGCAATGTGACTGCCAAAACAAAAAACTTGGTCTTTCAGGAATATGGCATTACCACGCACGCCAAAGGCGAATACGAGGTTGATCACTTTATTCCCCTGGAATTAGGCGGATCCAATGACCTCAAAAACCTCTGGCCTGAACCAGCCGAACCTCGGCCAGGGTTTCATGAAAAAGACAGGGTGGAGAATTATTTGCACAGGCAAGTCTGCACAGGCCAGATGACTTTGGCTGAAGCGCAAAAACAAATACAGACAAACTGGCTTGAAGTTTACGAGCAAATCATAAAATAAGTCAGACGCTCCTGCATTGGGGCGTTTTTTTTAATACCTGCTTAATTGTAAAATTTATTATTGAGAAGGCAATTAGTGAGATTTAATAAATTTTTAACCAAAATTTAATTAGTTTTTTTATATCTTATTAAGACAGGCTGTATTTTGACAAAACAGCAAAAAACCAAAAAAGAGGAGGAATTATGGAGTTGTTTAAGGTCTTAGATTTGAGCAGGCAGGATTTGTCCGCAATTTGCAGGCAAATTACCATTCCGCTCAGCCACAGTTTTAGTCTGCGGCAAGCCACCCTGGCTGACATCCCCCGCATAGTGGAAGTGGATAAAAAGAGTTTTGGCGCAGAAGATCTGGCCATGACTGAGGAAATGATGACCAGTCGCATCAAGATTTTTCCCGAAGGCAATTGGGTTCTGCAAAAGGAAAAGGAAATTGTCGGCGTCGGCTGCAGCATGCTAATCAGCGATGATGAAGACAAAATCACTTCCTGGTCCGAGCTTACCGGCAATGGAACCATTAGCACGCATAAGCCTGACGGCAAAGCGCTTTTAGGCATAAATGTGAGCCTGCTGCCGGATGTCCATGGTTTTGGTTCGGCTTTTTTAAATGAGTTTACCCACATTTTAGTCGTGGGCTTAAAACTGAAATTGGCTTTTGGGGTGGGCAGGCTGCTTGGCTATAAAGAGTTTGCTGACAAAATGAGCCCGCAGGAATTCCTCTGCCTTTGCGTCGCAGAAAATAATATTCTGCCAGTTTCGCCGGTTGTCTCATTTTTAATGAGAGCTGGCGGCAAACTAATTAAATTGGTGCCGAATTATTGGCCTGTTGACACTGACAGCCTTGGCTACGGCGTCTTGATGGAATGGGTAAATCCCTATTGGCGGTTTTTAAGCTAATAAAAAAAGCCTGACTTCTTTTTAGCAGTCAGGCTTAAATCTTTTTAAATATTACATTTTTCCAGCCATTCTTTTTTGCAGGCGCAAGTCAGATTGCTTAGCAAATTTAGGTCTGGCATTTGGCGATAATTTTTTAGCTGCTTGTAAATCGCAGCGGAACAGCGCGGACAGTTTTTGGGCACGGCCAAAGGCAGGGGATATTCATTTTCAAAATTGCCGATTTGAATCGGACCCAAATGGTGAGTTTTTTTCAGCACTTCAATGATGCTCCACAGCCAGGGCGGCTGATACATTCCCTGCTCGTAGATTACAGCCATTTTTGTGCCCGGCTGGACAAAGGCAGACTCCAGACCGACACTGTCGCTGCCTGATTGAAAAGCAAATTCAATCGTTTTAATCGCTTCAGCGATGGCCAGGCGTTCGTTGACGCCAACAGGCTTTAAAAATACATAAGTTGAAACTAGGACATCCTGGGCTTTTAGCACTTTAACAGCCTTTTGATAATCAGCCCGGCTAAAGCCTTTGTTAATGCATTTTTGCCTGATTTCATCATCTTGAGTTTCCAGGCCAATAGCCACTTCCAGCTGTTTTGGGCCTAATTGCTTTTTCAGCGCCATGATTTTTTCAAGACTGATCAGCTCTGCTCTAGACTCAATTAAAATATGCCGGCAGCTTGCGTCATCTTTCAGAGAAGTGAGAATTTTTTTCTGGGCAGTCAAGGGCAGATCCAGGAAACTTCCGCCGGTAAAAATCATAATTTTTCTCGGACCCGAGATCAGCTGCAGGCCCAGCTGAAACATCAAGGCCAAATTTTTGCCTGAGAAAGGGATATCCTGGGTGAATTCCTTGACAGCCTGCTGGAATCCGCACATCGTGCATTTTCCCCAGGAACAAGGACCTGGTAAAAGCACATACCCGACGCTTTCGGCTTTATTTGTCTCCGGACAGTACAGAGATTCCAGGTAAGCAAACTCTTCGCCCCGGGTTAAGAAGAAAACTATTTTTCTGCATATTTTTTTGCCCAGGACGATTTTTAAGAAAATGAGAATCCTAAAAAGAAGATTGCGGCTGAAATTTTTCATCATGCCTCCTTTCTATTTTTTTCAAGGTCCGCTAAGCTCTGTCTGATTATTTATAAATTTAACCTATTACTATTTTCTTGGCAAGTAAAAGAGAAGTGTAAATTAATTTTTTGGACTTATTTATGGCTTTTATTATCAGCTTAATTATTACCGTGCTTTTGGATATCCTGATCCTTTATTTGGGACTGCTGGTATTTAAAAAAAATCCTCAGGGCAAGATTAATCAAATTTTTTTCATTCTGGCTTTTGCCATTTTAAGCTGGATAGTTTTTAATTTTTTGGAAAACGAAATCAGTTATTTGCCGCTGGCCGCTTTTTTTTTAAAGCTTGATTTTTCAACCGGCCCTTTGATTGTCAGTTTTTTCCTGCTATTTGCGGTTTATTTCCCTGACCGGGCGGAAATTTTGGCAATCTGGAAAAAAATATTATTAGCCGCGGTCTGCGCTCTGTTTGCCATTTTGCCGTTTAGCAATCTGCTGCTTAATAATTTTACGATCAAAAATCGCGGCATCCGTTACGAGGAGGGGAGCCTGTATGAAGCGTATGCAATCTTTTTGCTGGGCATGATCATGTGGGGCAGTTATATCCTAATAAAAAAATACTTGAGCTATACCGGCCAAAAAAGATTGCAAGTCATCTACGTTTTAGTAAGTTTCGGCCTAACTGGCCTGATTACCGCAGTGATAAATTTATTTTTTTCAAACAGCCTGCCGATTGAAGTCTCAAGAATCGGCATCTATTGCTTTATTATATTTATCGGCAGTACAACTTATGCCATGGTGCGCCATCATCTGATGGATATCAGGGTGATTATCCAAAAAAGCTTGGTTTTTACTTTTTTGCTGGTAATAATTTCTGTCCTTTACGCGCTGATAGTTTTTTCCGTTAATTTTATTGCTAAGGGTTTGTCCCTGAATTGGTTGATATTTTCCGCCGCCCTCACCGTGATTATCCTCTCTTTTACTTTGCCTGTTTTAGAAAAAAAATTCACAAAACTGACTGACAAAATTTTTTTTAAGGCTCCCATTGATTACAAGGAGGCGCTGAAAACATTAAGCTATATTTTTGCCACGGAAATAAAACTGCCCGAACTAGTCAAAAAAACCCGGCAATTTCTGCAAAAAACATTTAAAATTGACTTGGTCAGCTTTTATTTTTCGGCCAGCATAAAAAAATATTACCGCATTTCCTCTGCTGATAAGAATAAGATTTATTTTTTGCCTGCCAAGGGCAGTTATCTGGCTAAATATTTTACCAGCCAGTCAAGCGTTTCCAAAATTATTGCCAGAGACGATTTAGAATGGCAGGCAGCGGCGGATAAAACTAAAATCGCGCGCAAGATGATTTTAGAAATGGACGCGCTTAAAGGTGATTTAGTTATCGCGATTTTCGGCCAAAAAGAGCTTTTAGGCATAATTTGTCTGGGACATAAGCTTGATGACAATCCATATTTCAGCCAGGATATTGAGTGGTTTGACATTATTGCAAAGCAATTAGGCCTGGCGTTGGAAACTTCATTGCTTTATGAAAATTTGGAGGATTTAGTGGCGGAAAGGACAGAACAATTAAAACAGGCGAATCAAAAATTAAAGCAAATCAGCGCGGCCAAATCAGAATTCGTTTCTGTGGCCTCGCACCAGTTAAAGACTCCTTTGTCAGTCATCAGAAATATTTTTTCTTTGCTAAAAGACGGGGATTTGGGCAAAGTCACAGCGAAGCAGTCTGATTATGGGCAAAGAGGCTTTAAGCAAAGCGAGAAATTAATCAAATTAGTCAAAATGCTTTTAAATATCAGCAGGATTGAAACAGGCAGACTTAATCTTGAGCTGAGCAAAAGTAATCTTGATCCTATCATTAAAGAGCACCTGCCAATGTTTGAGACTTTAGCCAAACAAAAGAAAATACAAATTCAGTTTTCGCCGGGTTTAGACAACAGGCTGTTTAATTTTGATAAGAATTTAATAGGCGAGGTCATAGATAATTTACTTGATAATGCAATTAAATACACGCCTCAAGGCAAGATTATAATTAAAAGCCAAAAAATCGGCAAACTGGCCAGAGTCAGCATTAGCGACACTGGCCTGGGCATCAAGCCTGACAATCTTAAGGAATTATTTCAAAGGTTTATCCGCGGCAGCGACAAAAAAAAGATCGCGATTGCCGGCACGGGCTTGGGCTTATATTTTTGCCGGCGCGTGATTGAGGTCCACAATGGCAAAATTTGGGCTGAAAGCCCTGGCCTGGACAAAGGCGCTGTTTTTATTTTTGAATTGCCCATGATCAAATAAACAATTAAATATTTTTTAACAATTTAATTTTTAAATCTATGAAACTGGAAGAGAAAACTATTTTAATAATTGAAGATGAGCAGGATTTGGCCGACACTTATAAATTAAAGCTAAAAAATGCGGGTTACAATGTCATTATTGCTGCTGACGGGCTAAAAGCCTTGGCAGCGGTCAAGGAAAACAAGCAGATAGATTTGATTCTTTTGGATCTTATCCTGCCCCAAAGAAGCGGGTTTTCCCTATTAAAAGATTTTAAAGAAAATCCCGAATCTGAGAAGATCCCGATTTTTATTTTGTCTAATTTGAGCCTGGAAAAGGAAATTGACCAGGGGCTGAAATTGAAAGCTGACAAATACCTGATAAAAACAGATTATACTCCGGAAAAAATCGTCAATCTGGTGAATGAATATTTTGCCGGCAAATAAGCAGCTTAAAAATGGATTTTAAAAAAAATCGCTGTTATGGCGATTTTTTGTTATAATTAAGCCATGAACAAAAGGTTTTTTATATATTTAGTATTCATAAGTTTACTGGCAGTAATTGCGCCCATTACTGTCGCTTTTTATTATTTGCCAAAATTAAGCCAGGCTGTAATTAATGTTGAGTCAACACCAAAAAGCGCGCCTGCTAAGAGCTTATCAATTGCCGGAGGCATTGTGCCGCATCATTTGGCTGCGAAGCCAATTATTGACCAGTTTTGGCAAAAAATTGGAGAACAAAAACCAGATACAATAATTTTAATTAGCCCTGATCATTTTAAAAAAGGTGAACTAAGCGAGACGCCTAAAATAATTACTGTTGGTTTGGCAGAAAGTAAATTTGGCGATTTAATAATTGCGCAGGATCTTTTGGCAAAACTTGACCCAAAAATATTTGTTTTCAATTCCGCTGATTTAGATCTGGATCATGGCATTATGGCTCATTTGGATTTTATAAAAAAGTATTTGCCCGAGGTTAAGATTTTGCCTTTTTTAGTTCCGGCTGACATTAATCAAACGCAGATCGCAGATTTTACTAAACAATTAGCTCAGCATGCAGATTCTAAGGTCGTGGTGATTGCCAGCGTTGATTTTTCCCATTATCTGCCCAGGCAGGCAGCTGATTTGCATGATGCCAAGAGTTTGGCTGCAATTGTAAATTTTGACGAGCCGCAATTCCCTAAGCTGGAAGTTGATTGCTGGCAATGCCTTTACTCAAGCTGTTTATATGCGCAATTAGAAAAAAAAGATAAGCCTGAAGTTTTAGAACATAAAAATTCTTTAGATTTTTTAGCTCCGCTTGATCTGAATAAAACCACTTCATATTTTACTATTATTTTTAAGCAGTCTAATTTATCCATTAAAAAAATAGGCGCTAAAACTATTTTATTTGTCGGCGATATGATGCTGGATCGCAATGTAGAGGCTTTAATGAACAAAAATAGCTTTAATTATCCCTTTGAGAAAATTGGTCAGTTTTTTAAAGGCCTGGATTTGGTTTTTGCCAATCTGGAAGGGCCAATCGTTAAAAACCCGACCCAGTTTCCAGCTCATTCTTTGCAGTTCGCTTTTTCTCCCAAAGTAACCACAGCTTTGAACTTCAACGGCATTAATTTGGTTTCCTTAGCCAATAACCATATTTTAAATATGGGCTCTGACGGCTTAAATCAAACTCGGGAATTTTTAAAAGACAGCAAGATAAATTTCGCAGGCGATCCCAATAGTTGCGACAAAAAGTTTGCCTATCAGAACGATTATCTGGTGATGCTGGCTTTTAATAAAACAAATTCTGCCTGCACCAGCGAAGATATTATAAAAACTATTACTGAAATTAAAGCTGAAAATAAAATCAAGTTTTTAGCAGTTTCAATTCATTGGGGCAATGAATATCAAACAAATAATACTGATTTTCAGCAGAAAGCGGGCAGGCAAATGATTGAAGCCGGTGCCGATGTGATTATTGGCCATCATCCTCACGTGGTAGAAAATATTGAAGTTTATAAAAATAAATTAATTTTTTATTCTTTGGGAAATTTTGTTTTTGACCAGTATTTTTCCAAAAATACCCAGCAAGGCCTGGCAGTGGGCTTGGAAATTAATAATGATAAGCTTGTTTATAGATTATTTCCTTTGCAGTCTAAACTTTCTCAGCCGCAGCTAATGGAAAAATCTGAGGCCGATAAATTTTTAGCTGATTTGGCTAATAGATCTAGTCTTGGATTAAAGGAAAAGATTAGGAATGGTATAATTAAAATGAATTTTTAATTTATAATTTATAATTTTTAAATATAAAGTTTTAATTTTTAATTATTTACTATGCTTAAACAAAAAGGGATATTATTAATTATTTTGATAATTGTTATTGTTGTTTTAGCCAGTGCAGGATTGGCTATTTATTATTTAAAGATTGGCTGGCCAATTTTGAAGCAAAATGCCAATACAAATGCTACAGTAAATTTAGAGCCGATTACTGCAAATTTGGCAGTAGCTAATAAAAATCTAATTTCCAAAGATGATTTAGAATTAAAAAAAGCAGTAATTGAGCCAAAGATTCCTAAGTACGATTTGCCATTAGAAGCTGACCAGGATATTAAAAATTATTCGGACGTGGTTAAAAAGATCGGCCTGAGTTTGGCAGCCAATGACCTTTTGCAGAAAAATGGCTTTGTGGTGATTGATACCCCTGCGGATTTTTTAGCCAAAGCCGATGATTTTGCAGATTATTATGGCCAATTAGAATCAAAAGAATTGCCTGTTTTTATCACCTCAGACAGCATGCTTCATTATTATCACATTTTTTTTGATACGACTTTAATGAAATTAGAACGAGATTTATTCTATGATGATGTCTGGCAGATGAGCCAGGAATTATACAATGAATCGCTGGCTGTTTATAGCAATTCAACAGGCGATTTGCAGGAAGCAGCCAAGCGCAACCTGGCTTATCTAAGCGTGGCCATGGAACTTTTAAAACCAAAGCCAGACCAGGTGGCTACTGATAAAACCTTAAAAGCCGAATACTGCGAGCAATATATGGATGAGGCGACTTGCCAGATGGTCATTAAAGGCGTGAAAGAGCAGTATGGCGATAAAACCAGCTTTAAATATTTTTCCAATGAAGATGTACAAAAATATAATTTTCAAACCTCGGATATTGTCACAGATACTGTGGCTGCTGAATTAGATTTAATCAGCCGGCATGAGGGCTGGAAAAATTCGCCGCTTTTTGTTTATAAAGAAGATTACTCCCAGTATGTGCCGCGCGGACATTATACCAAGTCAGAAAAGCTGAAAAATTATTTCCAGGCAATGATTTGGTTTGGCCGCATGACTGATTTATTAAATGGCACTGACCAATTGCAACCAAATGATTCAGCTTGTGATGGCCGCTGGACAGGCATTGTCTCAGACTATGATGCTAAGATTCAGACTTTGCAGGCAGAATTAATCGCCGCGAAATTTTTAGGCAGCCAGGATTTGCAAAACCATTGGCAGAGAATGTATGCTATTACTGGTTTTTTTGCCGGGTTTTCCGATGATTTAGGCCCTTATGAATATGGCCAAGCCATTGAAGCTGTTTTGGGCAAAAATTTTTCAGTGCAGGATTTAGAAACAAAATTTACTGAGCTAAAAAATAAGCTAAATGAATTAAATTATGCGCCGAAAATTTATAGCGGTTTGGGAGCATGTCAAATGATCATGTCTTGTCCGCCGCTTTTGGCTTCTGAAGTGCAAAATCTTAAAGTTCAGGCCAAGACTTTATTAAATCAGACCAAAGGATTTCGGTTAATGGGGCAAAGATTTGCCCTGGACTCATATTTATTTTCTGAAATTGTTTCGCCATATTCTGGCCAGTATTCAGGTGAAATTTCACCTTTGCCAACGCAGGAATTGCCTTTAACATTTTCTTGGGATGATCCTTTTACTGCAGCGCAAAAAAACAGGCCTTTCACCTGGGTTAAAACACAGGTAGCCGGCTGTTCAGAAGGCAGGGAGGTGAGAGGCTTTCCCACAGGCTTGGATGTTTTGGCAATCTTTGGTTCAGACCGAGCCAAAGAAGTTATCAGCCAAATAGGTGATGATAAATACAGTGATTATCAAACCAAGTTTGACCAGCTGAAAAAAGAAATTGAGGCTATGCCACAAGAGGATTGGTATAAAAATATATATAATAATTGGCTGTATGTTTTAAATAGTTTGCCGGTTAAATATGGCCAAGGTTATCAGTCATTTATGCAGACTGCTGCCTGGCAAGACAAAGAATTAAATACCAGCTTGGCGTCCTGGTCTGAATTAAGGCATGATACTATTTTGTATGTTAAGCAAAGCTATACGATTGCTGAATTGGGAGCAGGGGAACCGCCTCCAATTGTCGGCTATGTTGAACCAGTGCCAGAATTTTATGTGCGTTTATTAAATTTAACCAATCTGACTAAAAAAGGCCTGGATAAATTAGTGCCGCAGGATACTATGGATAATTTAAAAATTGACGCGGCTTTGACAAATTTTTCCAGTATTTTAGAAAAACTTCAGACCATGTCACAAAAAGAATTGGCCAATCAGGCTTTAAGCGATCAAGAAAATGAATTCATCAGGAATTTTGGCGATTCACTGGTAAATTTAATCAGCACCTTAAGCGGCGGTGATGTTGATCCGCAGATTTTCAAATCAGTGATGGTGGCTGATGTGCATACTGAAGGCAATGTTAAAAAAGTTCTGGAAGAAGGTGTTGGCTATATTAAAACATTGTTAGCAGCTTATAAATTGCCTGATAATCGCATCTTACTCGGAGTCGGACCGGTATTTAGCTATTATGAATTTAAACAAGACATGGATAATCGTTTAACTGATGAAGCCTGGAGGCAAATGCTAGACAGTGATAAGCACCCAGCTTTGCCGAGTTGGACACAAAGTTTTACTGAATAAACCTGTAACTTTTTGGCTAATTTTACGTCCTATATATAGTAGTACTCCGCAGATTACTGTGGAGTATTTACTTATTTTATGAAATATAATACCAAACAAACCCTGAAAATTTATTGGCAATATGCCATGCGCTACAAAATAGCGGTTTTTTTCGTTGTTCTGACTACAATTGGCGCATCTATAATAAACGTGGTTACGCCTTTGTATTACAAGAAATTTTTTGATGTTATTTCCAGCGGACTGGATAAACAGTCACTTGGTTCTCAGCTTATAACTATAATTATTTATGTTTTAGTTTTGGATGTGGTTAGCTGGATTTGCTGGCGCGTGGCGACTTTTACTGCTTCATATTTTCAGGCTCATGTTATGGCTGACTTGTCAAATTATTGCTTTGCTTATTTACATAAGCATTCTTTTGCTTACTTTAATAATAACTTTGTTGGCTCATTAGTTAAAAGAGTAAAATGGTTTACTGCTGCTTTTGAAGATATTAGCGATAGAATAATATGGGATATAATTGTTTTAATAGTTAATTTGGTTGGAATCTTGTATGTTCTTTATACCCGTAATGCTCTTTTGGCGCTAGCCATGATTATTTGGGTGGCAATTTTTATGGTGTTTAACTGGGTATTTGTCAGATATAAATATAAATTTGATGTGGCGAGAAATGAAGCGGAAACAGAATCAAGCGGGCTTTTGGCTGATACAATTACCAATAATGCCAATGTCAAGCTTTTTAACGGTTATAAAAAAGAACTTAAAAGCTTTGCTCTAATCACGAAAAAATTGCGCGATTTGCGCAAATTTGCCTGGTATTTAGGCGGTTATTTTGAATCAGCGCAAGGCGCCATGGGCGTAATTTTGGATTTTGTCATTTTTTATATTGCCATAAAATTGTGGCAGAAAAATTTGTTGACTATTGGCGATTTTGTCCTGATCCAGGCTTATATTATAAATATTATCAGCCGTGTTTGGGGTTTTGGCCGAATGATTCAAAAAGTTTATGAAAAGTTGTCAGACGCTGAAGAAATGACGGTGGTCTTAACTACGCCTCATGAGATTCAGGATATCCCGGAGGCTAAGGATCTAATTGTTAAACAAGGCAAAATAGAATTTCAAAATGTTAATTTTAATTATCACCAGACTCGCAAGGTCTTGTCTAATTTTAATTTAACAATTATGCCCGGTGAAAAAATCGCTTTGGTCGGGCCTTCAGGCGCTGGCAAAACCACCATCGCCAGAGTGCTATTGCGCATGTATGATTTGACCAGCGGCAAGATTTTGATTGATGGGCAAAATATTGCCAAGGTGACCCAGGAAAGTTTGTGGCGCAACATCAGCAAAGTGCCGCAAGACCCGATTTTGTTTCATCGCAGTTTAATGGAAAATATCCGTTATGGAAATTTTAAGGCTACGGACAAAGAAGTTATTCAGGCATCTAAATTAGCCTATTGTCATGAATTTATCAGCAAACTCTCAGACGGTTATAGTACTTTTGTCGGCGAACGGGGGATTAAGCTTTCGGGCGGAGAACGCCAGCGCGTAGCAATTGCGCGGGCGATTTTGCACAATACGCCGATTTTAATCCTGGATGAAGCAACTTCCAGCTTGGATTCTGAATCTGAAATGCTGATTCAAAAAGCTTTGGATGAATTAATGAAAGATAAAACCGTGATTGCTATTGCTCATCGCTTGTCCACGATTAGAAAAATGGACAGGATTATTGTGATTGGTGAAAAGGGGATAATTGAAGAGGGGACTCATGAATCTTTAATTGCGCAAAAAGAAGGACTCTATAAAAAACTTTGGGGATTGCAGGCCGGTGGGTTTATACAATGAGAATAAATTTAACGATGGAAAAACTTTTAAAGAATATTTGGTAAAACTGTGGTAATAAAGTGGTAAAAAGTAGTAAGACATTGTTTTACAACTGTCTTACTATCGTCTTCCAGCCATTACATTTCTATTTATGCTTTGAGCTAAAATTTGGAAATAAAAAAAAGCGGCCTGCACTCCGTAGCTTTAACGAAGGATGTGGCCGCTTGTTTTGTTTGTTTATCCTCTAATCCGAAAGGAGTTTACGATAATCCGACCCATTTTTGAATCGGAAAATTTCAATTTTAAATTCTCCGTGGTCAAGTTCCTTTCTTA
Organism: Patescibacteria group bacterium; assembly: GCA_041651155.1. Classification (NCBI taxonomy): domain Bacteria; species Patescibacteria group bacterium. Next base: position 68,547 of record JBAZJU010000006.1, read on the forward strand.
CAACTGCAATATTTTTGAGGAAAGAATCTTTCCCCAAGGAAGGCGAAAATCTCTTAATGACAGCCTTCAATGACGTTAGCAAATAATCTTCCCCGAATTGATTTAATAAGTCTTTTTGTGAATAAGTGCGAAGATAATAATTCTTATCGTTACCTTCGCGGCTATACTCCTGTAGCGAAATGTAAAGAGCATATGCTTTTTTAGAATGATTTATGTCTGGTTGTTGAAGCTTTTCTCTAAGCCTGAAATCCAAAGTTTTGCTGGTCGCTGTAGTAACTTTTATTTCGCACATCTTTGGCTTCCAATTCTGCATAAATCCTCAGAGAAAAGGGAATTCACTAAAAAACATATCCAATTGTCTACTGTTCATCTTCCTGTACCTCCGTACTTTGACCCGTCCGGGTCTGGAAAAAAAGAGCGTTTGCTTCGCTACTGCGAAGAGGCATTTGGCCATATTTAAAATTAGCATTATTTTGGGAACTTTGTCAATGGCCAAGCCACTTGACAAGATTACTTTTTCTTGGTATACTAATCCTATTAATAAAAAAAAATAAATTGCTAAGATGCGTAACAAAAAAACCAGTAAAATTAAGGCAATTAAAGCTAATAATTTTTGGACCGCGATTAGCGGGGGAATCAAGTTTTTTAAAAATTCTAAAGTTTCAGCCTGGCTTAATAATTTTATCCTGCCTAATCCCCAGAATAATTATAAGCCGCACATCCTGCATCCAAAGCGCGTGCTTTTCTATGCTGTTTCAACCATCGCTATAAAATCATTTATTATTGCCACTGTCTTGATCCTGCCAGCCACTGCTTTTTTGACGCCAGATGTCATGACCCAGGAAAGCAATAAGATAATTGAACTGACCAATACGATCAGGAAAAATTTAGGCGTGGCTGTCTTGCAGAAAAACGAGCTATTGGAACAGTCAGCCTGGCAAAAGGCTCAGGATATGCTGGTGCGGCAGTATTTTGCGCATACAGGTCCGGATAATAAAAACGTCTTGTCATGGTTGAAAATTTCAGGCTATAAATACGCGGCTGCCGGCGAGAATTTGGCCATGGGCTTTTCTACAGCTGAAGAAGTAGTCAATGCCTGGACAAAAAGCAAAACCCATTACAGCAATATTATTGATCCTGATTTTAAGGAAATCGGAGTGGGCATGGTTTCGGGCTATTATAAAAATCATGATACCACCTTGGTCGCCCAATATTTCGGCACGCAAGCCTTAGCCCAGACTTCCGCAGTTTTAAGCCAGTCTGCGCTGGCCTCTAAACTAAAGACCGACGCATCAATCCAGAATAATGAAATTAAGGCAGGGACTCTGATAAAAGGCGTTAAGCTTTCAGACCAGATAGCAACCCCGCTTTTAGTCAGTCCTGAGAATAATTCAACAAGCCCCAGCCGGCAGGTGCAGGTGAAAATATTTGCGCCTGGCGCAGATGAAGTTTTTATTTTAAATGGCGGAGTTGAAATTTCCAAGGCTAATTTAGACAATGACAATTATTTTTCGGCCGAAATTACACTGGCTGAAGGCAAAAACATTTTAAATTTAAGAAGCGTTAAGGGCAGCTTGGCCAATGAATCAAGAGATTATGAAATAAGCGTAGACACTTTAGCGCCAACCATAGATTTGGCCAGATCCAATGTTCAGGTTCAGACCAGCGCAAATTCAAGCGAGCAGATTATTTTAGCCACGGTTTATCTAAGCGCAGATGCCACCGCAGCCGAGGTCAATTTTAATAATTATACTATCAGCCTGAAACCCAGCGAAGACAAAGAGGGCGAATGGGTCGGCAGTTTAATAGTTTTTAAAGAAAACAATGAGCAAATTTTCAATCCGGTTGTTTTGCCAAGCATCACCGCAGTAGACAGCGTGGGAAATAAAAGCACGCAAGATATTAACTGGAAAAATATAACTTCAATTAAGCCGTCTTTAATTAAACAATATTTCTTTTTGAAAAATGTTCAGCCCGGCATAGTAAAGCCTTTATTTGAGATTAGTTCCATTTTTTATAAAATATTATTAATAATCAGCGTACTGGCATTATTGTTGAACATATTTATTGAAATTCGCAAGCAACACCCTCATATCATATTGTTGACTTCAGGCTTAATTCTAATTTTATTCTTATTAATTTATTTCTAAATCACATTTAAGATATCTAATTACTAATTTAATTTAAAATTATGAAAAAAAACGTTAGTCTATTTTTAATTGCCGCCATAGTATTTATGAGCGTGGCTTCTATTTCATTGCCAGTTAAAGCAGCGGTAGCCAGCTATCCGCAGACAGCAGCGTGTGACGCGCTCCCGGGGGTAATGGGGGATTTAAATCATGACAGTTTAGTTAATGATTTTGACACTACTGTACTGAATAAGATGATAATTGGCAGTGAAGCCAGCTCTGCCTGCGCGGATTTTGACGAGGATGGAGTAATCACAGGCGCTGATAACATTGCTATGTCAAATTTAATAAAAGGCATTAATGATGGCAGTATAATCGTACCTCCGGAAGCCTTGACCTATAGTATTTTTAACCCTGTTTATTATCCAACCTGCTCAAGTGTGCTTGGCGATGTGAACGGCGATGGCATTACAAATTATCAGGACACTGATATAATCAAGGAATATATTTTGTGTCAGATTCCAGCCCCGCCTTGCGCAGACCCTGACGGAGACGGAGGTATAACAGGTAATGATGCAATTATTACAGATAATATTAACAATGGGCACGTTGATATGTATTATCCTGTAATCACATTGTCCGGAACAGATCCTCAAAGCCTTGAGGCAAATACTGCCTATGCTGAAGCAGGCGCAACTGCCGTAAATTTTAGAGGCGATGATATCAGCTCTTCTTTAATAATTGATTCTTCAGCTGTTAATTCAGCCAGCTTGGGCAGTTATGCTGTTACTTACAATGTAACTGATTCATGGGGGAATCCAGCGACTCAGGTTACTAGAACAATTAACGTTGCTGATACAACTTTGCCGATAATTACTTTGACTGGCGCAAGTCCTCAGACAATTGCCAAAGGCCATGCTTATGCAGAATTAGGCGCGACAGCCGCTGATAATTATGACGGTGATATAAGCACCTCAATTATAATTGATGCCACAGCTGTCAATGTGGCGGTTGCCGGAACTTATAACGTTACCTATGACGTTACCGACTCGTCTGGAAATGTCGCTATCCAAGTAATAAGAAAAGTAAATGTCGTTAGTCCGTCAACTGGCGGTTCAGGCGGCGGAGGCAGTTCTGCGGACACAACACCTCCTACGGACATCTCAATTTTAATTAATAATGGAGACAGCGCTACCGCTGAACAGACAGTTAACTTGGCCTTAAGCGCAATTGGCGCTGACTATATGATGATTTCTAATAGTCAGGATTTTTCCGGCGCTGACTGGGAATCTTACAGCAATTCAAAGTCGTGGGAGCTTGCTGCTGGCGACGGTGAAAAAACAGTTTATGCCAAATTTAAGGATGCGTCAGAAAATATTTCAGAAGTAACTTCAGACACGATAACCTTGGGCAACGGGCAAATAGAAGAAGATAATCAGGGCGAACAGGAAGTTTTGGGTGAAAAATTTATTGACGAAATGCAGCTGCAATTAAACCAAATATTAGAGGATGCTCATTACATCTGGCCTGGCGATACTAATTTGCTGTTAAGCTGGATGAATTTAAATCAGGATTTGGCGCTGGAAAAGACATTGGCTGGGAAATATCTTTCATTATTGACAGGTTTGCATATTGCCAGTGTTGATTTGGAGAATTTTAATCTGACTGCGCTGACAAATTTTATCACCTATGGCACCAAATCTACAGTGATCTTGGGAGCTGGCGAGCGAACAGGCGTTCTAAATTCATATAAAGCCGCTTTCAATAAGCTGCCTAAAACAGAAACTGAATGGGCAGATGCTATAAAAATCGCCAATGGCCGCTGGCCAAGTGAAGAATCTGCTTCAGCTTTAGCCAATGCCAAGCAAATTTTTGCTAAAGTTTATTTGAGGCAGGCTAACATGGAAAATGCCAATGATAATGCCGCAGTTACTATTATGGCTTATGGCTTAAGACCGGCAGCCAGGAACCTGGAAAGTGAAAAAGCAGCCATTAAAACATTTAAATCAATTTACTCCAGAAATCCTAAAAGCGCGATTGACTGGGATACTGTCCGGGCGATTGCATATTCTGGCGCAACACGATAATTGTTATACATTTAACATAATAAAAAAACGGGAATTACTCCCGTTTTTTTATTATTTTTAGTATGGTATAATGACCTTATGAGTTTTTTAACCGCAGTTCCTCTTGTTTTTGGCTACCCCGCGCATATCTGGCTGGGTTTGATTTTGTTTATTTTAATTGTTATTCAAATTACAACCGGAATTATGATGGTTAAGGTCAATATGAAATATTTTAAGATCCACAGAATTAATTTTATCCTCATTGTTTCCGTCATGCTCGGCCATATGTATTGGGGCCTAGGCCTGTGGTTTTTTCATTTTACCATTAAATAACTTTTGATTTTTATAATTATGAAAAAAATTTCAATTTTAGCCCTTTTGATCGGTCTGGTGATAATTTTGGGCGGCTGTAATTATGCTGGCCAGCCGTATAATACTCCAGCTGTAAATTCTCCTAGCCCAGCTATCAACCAAAATTCAAATTTTCCGCCAGCAACAAATTTAAATAAACCAGTTGCTGTTCCGCCAGTTGTAACACCACCACCCGTCAATACTCCGCCAGTTAATGTTAATAAGCCAAAAACATCAGCAATTCAGATTATAAATTTTTCTTTTAATCCCGCAACATTGTCAATTAAAGTTGGCGATACTGTCAAGTGGACTAATAATGAAGCTGTGCCGCATCAAATTGCAGGTTCAGGTTTTGGCAGTTCAACTTTATATAATGGCGAGACTTACAGTAATACGTTTAGCCAAGCTGGAATTTATGATTATTATTGTTCTATCCATCCTTCCATGACCGGGGAAATAATTGTCACCCCATAATTTAATTTGTTTGATTATTCATTATAAAAATATGGTTCAAGATTCACATGAAAATTCAGAAAAATGCAATTGCCCAAATTGTCCCAGCCATAATGATTGCATGAAAGAAAAAAAGGAAGTTTTATATTGCGCCAGGGATAAAAGCGCTTGTGAAGTAGAATCAAATGGCTGTGTTTGCCCGGCTTGCCAGGTTTACAAAGAAAATAGTCTGGATGGCATGTATTATTGCAAGCACGGGAAAGCAGCATGATAATTGGTTAGTAAGACAATGGTAAGACTGTTGTAAAACAATTGTATTACAATGTTTTACAATTTATTACCGAGTATTTCTTGATAGATTTTAATTTCCATTAAATTATTTACTTATGACCAAACTTCCAGTTGAAGTTTCAGCGCGGCATTGCCATTTGAGCCAGAAAGATTTGGCCAAGCTGTTTGGCAATGGTTATAAGCTTAAAGTTTTAAAAATTATTTCCCAGCCTGGCCAGTTTGCTGCTAAGGAAGAGATTAAAGTTCAGGGATTAAAAGGCGAGTTAAAAGTTAGGATTGTCGGGCCTATGCGAGCCGAGACCCAAATTGAATTGGCAGCGACTGATTGTTATAAATTAGGTATAAAACCGGTTTTGCGCGTTTCGGGCAATATTAAAAATACTCCAGGCGCAATTCTAATTGGGCCTAAGGGGAAAATTAAAATAAACAAAGGCGTGATTGTGGCGCAACGGCATTTGCACTTATCGCCAGCTGAAGCAAAACAATTGAAATTAAAAAATGGTAATTTAACATCAGTAAAAATTGCTGGATCGCGTGGCTTAATTTTTAATAATGTAATCGTACGTTCAGGTTTAAGCCACAAAAAATCTTTCCAGGTTGATACTGATGAGGGAAATGCGTGTGGTTGGAGAACGGGGATGAAAGGGGAACTTAAAAAATAATTCTGAATTATGAAAGATAAAATAAAAAAATTTGCGAAAGTTAAAATTCTAGTAGTCGGCTATTTTAAATGGCTTGGTTTGGGGCGCGATAAATTTAAAGCCAGTTCAACTGTTACTTTAATCCAGGATAATGGCAAAAATATCCTGGTTGATACAGGCAATCATGAGGTTGAAAAGAAATTAATTTCTGCTTTAAAAAAACAAGGCCTGGAGCCCACTGATATTGATTATGTGATTTTGACCCATCATCATCCTGATCATACGGCGAATAAGCATTTATTTAGGCAGGCGATTATTACAGACTGGCTGACAAGTTATAAAAAAGACAAATTTATTGTTGACTTTGATATTATAAACAAAGGCAAAAATATTATTACGCCCAATGTTTATATCAAAAGCACGCCAGGCCATGCCATGGATGAAGGGAGCGTGATAGTGCAGACTGAAGAGGGAACCGTCGCAATTGCGGGCGACTTATTTTTTAATGACCAGGCAGAAAGAAATATTTTTGTGCACGACTTGAAAGATTTTAAACGAAGCAGAAAGGAAATTTTGGCCTTAGCGGATTTTATTATCCCAGGTCATGGGGGGATGTTTAATGTGAAAAAATAATTAATTCTGACCTTCGTCAGCCGAAGCTGACTTCGGTCAGCGAAGGCTGAATTCTGAGATCTGAATTCTGTATTTTTATTTTATGGAGAAGAAATACATTTTAGTCATAAATGCGGGGAGTGCGACTTTAAAATTTAAAATTTTTAATTTTGGAGATTTAAAATTGGTTAGAGAGGGGATAGTTGAAAGGATTGGCTTGATGAATTCCTTTATTCAAATCGGCGGGCTCAAAGAAATTTACGAGGTGGAAAATCACGACCAGGCTTTTAAACTAATGGTTTCTAAAATTACTGATTTAAAGGATAAAATTGTGCTAATAGGACATCGCGTTGTCCATGGCGGCGAGGAATTTACTGAGCCCATCTTAATTACAAAAAAGATTTTTAAAAGATTAAGCGCATATAATAAATTAGCGCCCTTGCACAATCCTGTAAATCTAAGCTGTCTTAGCGCCAGCATGAAATACTTAAAAGATGTGCCAGATGCGGCTGTTTTTGATACTGGCTTTTATCGCACTTTGCCAAAATTTGCTTATATTTACGCCTTGCCTTTAAAATTTTATAAAAAATATAAAATCAGGCGTTATGGCTTTCATGGCATTTCTCATCAATATGTGGCCCAGGCAGCGGCGGTCAAATTTAAAAAGCCTTTAAGCCAATTAAATTTAATTACCTGCCATTTGGGTTCTGGTTGCAGCATTACGGCCATTAAAAATGGCCAGGCAGTTGACACGTCTATGGGCTTTACTCCCTTGGAAGGATTAGCCATGTCCACCAGAAGCGGCAGCATTGATCCTGCCATTCCTTTATATTTAATCCGCCGTTTAAAAATGAGCGAGGATGAAGTTAATGATTTATTAAATAAACGCGCCGGCTTGTTTGGCTTAACAGGTTATATGGATATGCGCGAAATTTTGGTTAAAGCCGGTTATAAAGTCCAAGGTTTTGAAGCTAAAGGCAAAGTCAGCAAGAAAGAAAAAGAAATTTGCCAGTTGACAATAGACATTTTTACCTATAATATTAAAAAATATATAGGCGCTTACGCTGGCATTTTGCCAAAGGTAGATGCTTTGATTTTTACTGGCGGAATAGGCGAAAGAAGCGCTATCATCCGCAATATAATCTTAAAAGATTTTCCAGACCTGAAAGTAATTGTCATGCCGACGGATGAAGAGCTTATGATCGCAAGATTAACTAAAAATTTGATTTAAATAAAATGCTTAAAAATAAAGCTATAAAAATATTATTGCTAATCCTGGTCGCCAGCTTTTTTTTATTTAGCGCTAATTTTGTTTTGGCCCAGGATCAGCAGGCTACCTGCAATATCGGCAATAATGGCTGTTCAGCCAAAGGTTTGCAATTAGCCACTCTTTTAGAAAATCGCGGTATGAGTTTTTCTTTAGTGGTAGTGGCTGGTCTTTTAGACGGCACCAATCCTTGCGCTGTTGGCATGTTGATTTTACTTTTAGGCTATCTTCTGGTATTTGCGCGCCAACCGCACAGAATGGTAAAAATTGGGATATTATATATTGCCACGATTTTTATCTCTTATTTTTTAATTGGTTTATTCTTCTCTCATATAGTTTATCAGCTTTTGGCCTGGCCATTATATCAATCGGTCAGTCATATAATTAAATACGTGATTGTGGCTTTAATCTGGGTCGCGGCTCTGATCAATATCAAAGATTTCTTTTTTTACGGCAAATGGTTCAGCTTGGGCGTGGGCAAAAATGAAGTGCCGATCTTAATGCGTTTGATAAAAAAAGTTGATTGGCCGACCACAATATTGCTTGGTTTGGCAGTGACTATTTTTGAACTGCCTTGTTCTCTGCCTCTTTATGTTGGCGCCATCGCAGTTATGACCAGTACTTTTAGCTATTTTTATACAGTGGCTTATTTATTGCTTTATAATTTAATGTTTGTTACGCCTTTGATTATTGTGTACGCTGTGATTTTAAAATCCCATCATATTTTTGAAGCTAAAGACATTCAGGAACGGGCTAATCGCTGGATGAAATTGACTATGGGACTCGCTCAGATTGCGATTGGGGTGATTCTGTTGTTGTTGGCGTAACCACAGATTTTAATCACCTGCCACGCTTGTTTTGATTACATAATTTTTTGAATTATCTAATCTAATAGCGAGCAAGGCGGGCAGATTACACAGATTTATCAGTATAAATCTGTGAGATAAATTAGTGTTTAAGAGAATCCTATTTAATTTATTATGTTCAAACGTTTATTAAATGGCGAGTCGAAGACCATAACCTCCGCTGCGATTATTATTGGGGCTGCTTCACTGGCAAGCAGCTTTTTAGGTATGTTCAGGGACAGGATTTTGGCTGGAGCGTTTGGCGCCGGTGATGTTTTAGATACGTACTATGCCGCTTTTCGCGTGCCGGATTTAATTTACAATCTTTTGGTTTTGGGCGCGCTTTCAGCTGGCTTTATTCCAATCTTTACCCAGTTATTGCAAGGTGAGAAACCAGCTGAGGACAAAGCCTGGAAATTTACCAATGAGGTTCTAAATATTTTACTTACTAGTTTATTTGTATTGGGCATAATTTTTTGGCTGCTTGCTCCTTTAATTATGCCTTTGATCACTCCGGGTTTTTCAGCTGAGAAAATGTCAGCAACGGTTGGCTTGACCAGGATAATGTTTTTGAGTCCGCTCCTCTTGGGTTTAAGCAGTATTTTTGGCAGTATTTTGCAATCATTTAAAAGATTTTTAGTTTATTCTCTAGCGCCAATTTTTTATAACCTCGGCATTATTATCGGCGCTTTATTTTTTGTAAAGTGGTGGGGAGTTTATGGTCTGGCTTATGGCGTTGTCTTGGGCGCATTTTTACATATGTTGGTGCAAATTCCTTCATGCAAATATTTAGGCTGGCATTACGAGCTGATTTGGCAGTGGCCCAGCCAGGGTTTGAAAAAGTTAGGCAAAATTATGATTCCCAGGACTTTGACCCTGGCCATTAACCAGATTAATTTGTTAGTTGTGACTATTATTGCTTCAACTTTGGCAGTTGGTTCTTTGGCTGTTTTTAATTTAGCTAATAATCTGCAATTATTTCCTTTAGGAATATTTGGCATTTCTTTTGCCATTGCTGCTTTTCCGACTCTATCTGCTTTGGCTTTGAAAGATGATAAAAAAGAATTTATCCATAGTTTTTCCAATACCACCCGCCAGATATTATTTTTTATAATTCCTTCAACTGCTTTATTGATAATTTTACGCGCCCAGATTGTGCGTGTGATTTTAGGTTCAGGCAATTTTTCCTGGGAAAATACTGTTTTGACCATCAATACTTTGGCCATGTTCACTATTAGTTTGTTTGCCCAGGCTCTAATCCCTTTATTAATTCGCAGTTTTTATGCCATTCATAATGCTTTAACACCATTTTTGATTGGACTTTTGTCAGCAGCGGCCAATCTTGTTTTAAGTATTTATTTAAGTCGGCCTTTTGATCTTTTGGGTTATCATTTTGATTTAAACGTGGCTGGACTGGCTTTAGCTTTTTCTTTATCAAGCATTTTGAATCTAATTTTGCTCTGGCTGGCTCTGCGCTTTAAAACTGAAAGTTTGGATGAAAAAAATATCAGCTGGTCAGCGCTTAAAATCGTCATTGCTACTTTGGTTATGGCAGCAGTTGTGCAATTTATGAAATTTGGTATTGAACCTTATTTTGGCACCCAGACATTTATTGGCATATTTTTGCAAGGCTTGATTTCCGGACTGGTCGGGATTGGCATTTTTATTGTAGCCAGCTTAGCTTTGAAATCCCAAGAAATGATCACCTTTGCTACTTCTTTAAGGCGTAAAATATTTAAAGAAAAAGAATTTTATCCAAAGGAAAGTATGGATGAGAGTGTTGATGTAAAGTGAGGATGAAACACGGATTTTTTTCACGGATTACACGGATTTAGACTATGATCATTAAATTTGGGGAATTGGAAAATGCTATGCCAAATAACAACAAGATTACATCTAAAAATATAAAGCAAGAAAAACATTTTAATATTGCGACTTGGGGCACATTTGATAATTTACATGAAGGACATTTGGAATTTCTAAATGCCGCTAAATTATTAGGAAATAAACTTTTTGTTATTATTGTCCCAGATGAGGCAGTTATGGAAAATAAGGGTCATTTGCCCTTGCAGGATGAAAATTTAAGAAAAAGCAATCTTGAAAAACTTGGGTTTATAGATAAGGTATTTATAGATTCTTTTGATAAACAGCTTGAGTCATTAAAACAAATTAATCCTGACATATTTTGTTTGGGTCATGATCAAGACACTGTTTGGGAAGCCAGGCTAAAAAAATGTTTTTAAAAAATAAGTTACCGATTAAAATTGTAAGACTTGGAATTTATGCGAATGGCATTCATTCAAAGTCTATTAGAATATAATTTTTTCACTAATTTAAACGAATTTTAAGTCGGGCGAGAGCTTGACTTTTTTAAATCTTTGTAAGAAGATAAAGAAAAAAAGGAGGCCTTGCATGAAAGTTAAAGTTGACATAATGGGATCTAATTGCATTAAAGCAAGAGTTGGCCCTAAAACCTGGAGAGGTAGCCATGAATTTAAAGAATTGTTAAGAAATTTAGGCATTACCATTGACCGCGTGGTTTTAAATAGTGAAGAAGTTGATATTTTTTTGCCAATAGACAATGAAAGGAGAAAGATAGTCATCAAAGAAATTGAAGATTTTTTGACAAAATTAGAGAGAAAATAAAGATGATTAACCGGGCGAGAAGCTCGGTTTTTTTATTGAAATGCGAATTTGCGAATAATGCTAATCTACGAATTGATATAATCATTTTTTTCTGTTAGAATGTCTTTATATGACCCAAAATAACATCCGTAATTTTTGCATTATAGCGCATATAGATCATGGTAAGTCCACGCTGGCTGACCGGTTTTTGGAATTGACTGGCACAGTGGAAAAACGCAATATGAAAGCGCAAATTTTGGATTCAATGGAATTGGAAAGGGAAAAAGGGATTACAATAAAATTAACGCCAGTGCAGATGATTTACGCTCCCGAAATCCCAAATCCCAAATTCCAAATTCCAAATAAATCCCAAATCTCAAATCCCCCGCCTTCGCTTGAGCTCCGGCGGGCAGGCAAATCTCAAAACGAATATATTTTAAATCTGATTGATACCCCTGGTCATGTTGATTTTACTTATGAGGTTTCGCGTTCGCTTGCTTGCGTGGAAGGCGCGATTCTTTTGGTTGACGCAACCCAAGGCATTCAGGCTCAGACCATTGCTAATCTATATTTAGCGTTAGAACAAAATTTACAAATTATTCCGGTCATAAATAAAATTGACTTGCCTAATGCTGAAGTGGAAAAAACAAAATTGGAAATTATAAGTTTGCTAGGCTGTAAAGAAGAAGAAATTTTATTATGTTCAGCTAAAACTGGCGTAGGTGTAAAGGAAATTTTAGATGAAGTGATTGCCAAGGTGCCTGGACCAATTGTGCAAAAAGATTTGCCATTTAGGGGCGTGATTTTTGATTCTTTTTACGATGAATTTAAAGGCGTAATTGTTTATGTGCGTGTTTTTGACGGAGAGCTAAAAAAAGGAATGAAGACATATTTTATTGCCAATCAAGTGGAGACTGAATGTTTAGATGTGGGAATTTTAAAACCCCAGATGAAATCACAAGATTTTTTAAGCGCTGGACAGATCGGCTATATTGTCACAGGCTTAAAAGAAGTAGAAAAATGCAGAGTGGGCGATACTATTACTTTGCAAGGCGCAAAAGTTGAGGCACTGCCTGGCTATAAAGAAGTTAGACCTATGGTTTTTGCCGGGATTTTTTGCAAAGAAGGCAGTGAGTTTAATCATTTGCGCGAGGCTGTTAATAAATTAAAATTAAATGACGCGGCTTTAACTTTTGAGCCAGAACATTCTTCTGCTTTGGGCTTTGGCTTTCGCTGCGGGTTTTTAGGCCTGCTTCATCTGGAAATTTTTCAGGAAAGATTAAAAAGAGAGTTTAATTTAGATTTAATTGTGACAGTGCCGTCAGTAGCCTATAAAGTAACTTTAAAATCCAAGGGCTTGAAAAAAGAATTAGAAGCCAAATTAAAAAGCAAAGAATTTTCCGGTTACGGTGATTTGCTTGAAGATCAGGTGATTATCAAAAGCCCGGTTGATTTGCCAGATCCTAATTATATTGAAAAAATTGAAGAGCCGATGATAAAAACTGATATTGTTACGCCCAAAGCTTTTCTGGGGGCAATTATGCAGCTGGCCGTGGAAAAAAGAGCTGAATATTCTAATACTGAATATTTGATAGCCCAAAGCGAAATTGATTCACGGGTAATTTTGCATTACAAAATGCCCTTGGCCTCAATTTTAACTGATTTTTATGATAAGCTTAAAAGTGTAAGTTCGGGCTATGCTTCTTTAAATTATGAATTTGTCGGTTATCAGCAGGCAGATGTAGCCCGTTTAGACATCTTGGTGGCTGAAGAGCCAGTTGAAGCTTTAGCTACCATTACTTACAAAGATGAAGCGCAGCGTGTCGGCCGGCAGATTGTGCAGACTCTGAAAGAAAGTTTGCCCAAGCAATGGTTTGTCGTTAAATTGCAGGCTGCAATTGGCGGCAAGATTTTAGCCGGCGAAAGATTGGCAGCTTTGCGCAAAGATGTAACAGCTGGATTATATGGCGGTGATATTACGCGCAAAATGAAGGTTTTGAAAAAACAGAAAAAAGGCAAAAAGAAAATGGCTGAAATCGGGGCTGGCAAGGTGGATATTCCCACGGAAACATTTTTGAAGATTTTAAAACGGTAATTATCCTAACGAAATTACGAATTTTGTTACAAATGTACGAAATAGAAACAGTGAGCATTTTTTAGAGATTTGTAAGAGCTAAGTTAAAGACTGAATTTAGAACCCCAATAAGGGAATTAACTTTTTGTAAATTTGTATATTAATTTGTAGATTTGTAGGTTAAATAATATGAAAAAAAACAATCTTTTTAAAGTAGCCTGGATAATTTTCGCAGTTTTGGTTATTTTTTCCATGCTAATCTGGACTGTCGGTCCTGCTTTGGGCTGGTAAAATTTTTTGTTAAATTCACGTGGTTATTTATTTCAATCCTTGTTTGTTTTAATGACTTGGGCATGGCTATACGTTAGAAATTGGAAACTGGAAATTGGTAATTAGTAATTGGAAATTTTTATATTAAAAAATCCAAACTAGTTTCTTATTTCTAATTTCTTATTTCAACTCACATGTTAAAGAAATGGGTTTTGCGCAAGCCAATAGGTTTAGAATTTAAAAAGCAATTTCCTGAAATTTCCGGCTTGATTTTGCAATTGCTTAATAATAGGGGACTAATAACTCAAAAACAAATTGATCAATTTTTAAATCCTGATTATGGCCAAGATATTCTTGACCCTTTTTTGTTTCCAGATATGAGTAAAGCTGTGGAGAGAATTTATTTGGCTATTAAGAATAAAGAAAAAATTGCGATTCATGGCGATTATGACGCTGACGGAGTAACCAGTACTGTCTTGCTGGCAGATGTTTTGCAAAAATTAGGCGCTAAATTTATTATTTATATTCCGCATCGCGAAAAAGAAGGCTATGGTTTGAATAAAAAAACAATTAAATTTTTAGCAAGTAAAAAGGTTAAACTTATTATTACGGTTGATTGTGCAATCAGCAATGCGCCAGAAATTGAATTGGCGCAAAAAAAGGGGATTGATGCGATTATTACTGACCATCACAGCGAGCCTTTAGTTTTGCCCCAAGCCTATGCGATTATTAATCCCAAAGTAAAAAAGTGCAATTATCCAACCTATGAATTAGCAGGTGTTGGCGTGGCTTTTAAATTAGCCCAGGCCATTATATTTCAAGACAAAAATAATATTTTTGGCCCTGGCTATGAAAAATGGCTTTTGGATTTAGTGGCAATTGGCACAGTCACTGATGTGATGCCATTAATCGGGGAAAATCGTACATTATTAAAATATGGCTTGATTGTTTTAAATAAAACCAAAAGAATTGGCTTAAAACTTTTGGCGCAAAAAGCCAATATCTGGCCTGTGACAGAAACGGAATTAATTAATTCGGAAAATATAGGCTTTGTTTTGGGTCCGCGCTTGAATGCGGCTGGCAGAATGGACCATGCCAATTCAGCTTATGAACTTTTGGCTTCAGAAGATGAAAAAGAAGCGCAGAAGCTTGTTGATAATCTGGAAGGCAATAATCAGAAGCGCCAGAAGCTGACGGAAAAGATAATGGAAGAAATTAAAAAACAAATTAAAGATCTTGATAAGCAATATTTGATTTTGGCTGATGGCAAAAATTGGCCGCTGGGAGTAATCGGTCTGGCAGCTGGCAAAATCAAAGATGAATTTAACCGGCCTGTTTTGGTAATAACTAAAGTGGGTAAAAAATTAGTTGGTTCTGGCCGCAGTATTGAAGAATTTAATTTAATCGCTGCTTTAAATAAATTAGATGATTATTTTGAAGTTTATGGCGGACATCCTGGAGCCGCTGGTTTTACATTGAAAAAAAATATGCTTGCAGATTTCAGATTACGGATTACGGATTTAGCTGCCAAAGAATTAAAGGGCAAAGATTTAACGCCAAAATTAGTAGTGGAAACAGAGCTTGATTTGCAGGATTTAAATTGGGAGCTTTTTGATGAAATTCAAAAATTTGAACCTTTTGGCACGGCCAATCCCAAGCCGCTTTTTTTAGTAAAAAGTTTAAAAGTAGAAAATATCAGGCAGGTTGGGGCTGATAATAAACATTTAAAATTATTTTTAAAGCATGAGAAAATGATTAAGGGTTTTGATTCTATTGGTTTTGGCATGGGGGAGAGGGTGAGTGATATTAAATTTGGCGATTTAGTGGATGTGGTGTGTGAAATTAATTTAAATGAGTATAATGGGTCAAGGAAGTTGGAATTGAGACTGGTTGATTTGAACAAAGGTTAATAACGAAAATCTGGTGTAGATTTTGAAGAGTAAAATTTTATAAAATAGGCGAATTCGTCGCAGGAGCGATTCATGAATCGCTCCTGCGACGGGACATAATAAAAATTTTATAATTAAATTCTAAATTTATGTATTCTTTGCCTTTATTGGAAGAAGACAGGAAGAAAATTTTGGAAAAATTAAAAAATAAGGAATTTTCTGAAGAAGAATTAGAGGAGCTTTTGCCTTTAGTGCCATATTTGGGCCTGCCAAATCAAACTTTTATAGTGGAAGACCAAAATTCACCAGAGGCAGTTTGGATAAAGGACTATATGGATTTTCATAAAACTCTGCCCAGAGAATATGAACATATTCCGATAGATGAGATTAAAAAAATGAGCGATATTCTTTTTGATCCCGATTTTGATGATTGGAATAGGCATAAGGAAATTATAATATTACTTGGACACCACGGGACAAAAGAGGCCTTGGATATTTTAGAAAAATACCTTGATCAACCGCACGGTGATGAATTGGCTTTTTGGGCAAGTGTTGCCATTGATGAATGCAAGATGTTTTTAGACAGCAAGAAAACTGGAGAATCGCAAGCAAGATTTACAAAAATTTGTTAATTTATGCCTTTGCACAGGGGGAATCAAAAACGAATTTATTTTGAGGGAGCGATATATTTTGCGACCAATCACACCAAGGATTGGTTTAGATTTTTTAATGAGCCTATTTTCTGTGAGGTTTTTATGGCTAATTTAAAATTATGCAAAATAATGAAAAAATTTAAACTTTATGCTTTTGTGATATTGCTGCATCATTTTCATTTACTATTTTTGCCTGAAAATCCTAAGGATTTATCAAAGATAATGCAGTTTTTAAAGCGAAATATTTCAAGAGACATTAATTTTGTCATATCCCACGCCCCCGAAGTAGCGATTCATGAATCGCTACTTCGGGAAGGGGAGGAAATGTTTTCTCAATTACGAGGGAGATTATTATTGGGTAAAACATCTATAATTAAAAATAGGCGCGAATTTAACAAGAATTTAAAGCAAAAATATAAAAAATATGAAAAATTACTAGAAGATCATTATAGATTTTTATTGGAATTAAAAAAGCAATTCATTCTTAAATATGGCGAGAATCAAAATGTTTTCCCAAAATTCCACTGGGAAAAATCCTTTCACGACCATTACATTCGCAACTCCAAGGACTTTGATGAACATGTGAAATACATTTACAATAATCCTGTTAAGCACAAAATCCCAGATCCAGAAAATTATAAATATGTTTTTACCAAGTATCCGGAATTAGTTGATGAAATTTGAACGTACTCATTCACTGAAGAAGCGATTGGAATTGAGGTTGGTGGATATAAAAAAGAGGTGAAGAAAGAGCTATAGGAGCTAGAGGTTGAGAGGTGAAGAGGAAAGATTCGTAAATTCGCATTCAATTATTCGCATTTAAAAAAAAAGAGCCCCGCCGAGACTTCATGTCTTTTGCGGGGCTTTTTGTTTAGTGTTAAATAAGGAACAATCTATAGAGAAAAAATTTGAGTTTTGCTGAAAAGGGCAATTGTTCCCATGCCCTGGCATGGGATAGAACTACGTGGAAATGAACACCTTCTCCTTCTAGCGTATATCTGATTTTGTTAGCCTTTAGAGCTTGATATTCAGTGTCAAATTCAGGGACCCCGAGCCTCCAAAAACGGGGAAAAAGAAAGATTGTTCTGCATCTGGTCCGGCACCATCTCATTGCGTGCTTTCGGACTTTTTTTGAAATCAACTCTATCTTTTCCTTATTTTCCATTATATTCGTTTCCTCCTTTGAATTTTTGAAGCCCCGCAAAAGTCGTGTCCTCGCGAGGCGTTTGGTTTACCGATAATAGCAAACAAGCGTAATGATGCTCGCGCTGATGAATGCACTCAGTCCTAGACAGACCATGAGCATGCGATTTTTCGTGAAATAGCCTTCTAGCGAGAAAGCTATTTGGACCACCAAATAGATGACGAACATGCCCAATGACAAGCCGGCAACATTGTGTGTTTTGATGATCTGGAGAAGTTGCGGCATCATTGCCGTGACGTTCACTAGTCTTGCTGTCCAGATAATAATCGGCCAATGAATTCTCTTGGCAAGTTCTTCGCGCTTCACTGCAACCCTCCTTTTAAAATTTCGCCCCGCTCGGACATTCTGTCCTCGCGGGGCGTTGTTGATAACTTAGTTATTTTGTGAGGATGTAGCTATCACCACGTATGCACTCTCCGTCTAAGTTGAACATTGAATATTTTTGAATTAAGTTCAATGGTAACTTTGTCTAGTTTTTGAGCGAGGTCGATTTTCTGTGGGGTAAAGAAATTGTATTCACCAGCTGGTGTTATTTCACCGATCACGGAAGAAGCATCCGCCCACCAAAGGTCATTTGGTGTCTCCGATTCCCATGACTCGCCTGGCCTTTTTCCTGAAATCAAGCAGAATCCTTCCTTGCAGTCATGGACAATGACACCGTTAGGAAATTTTCTTTTCATCTCTTCAATAGATAGCGCTTCTTTTTTCCTGTTATTAGTCGTTGGCATGATCATGCCTCCTTGGAATTTTTTTACCCCGCGAAGTCGTAACCTCGCGGGGCTTTTTAATAACATTATCCGGTAAATTGTTCAAGCCGGTACGCCGTTTCCCATTATAAATTTGACGCCATTTACGACCTCAGTTGTGGTCTTGTGTGTCAGTCTCGGAAGCAGGCACTGGTCTTCTTTGTTGGGATCGACGATAACCGGTACGCCCCAGCAGTAGCCGATAAGTCCTTCTTTAATAGAATAATCGGCTTGCTTTCCATCCATCTTTCCTTCCGAAGACTGAAGCCAGAAGACGTGAATGCAGCCTTTCATGATGTTCCACTCGTTTGTGGAAATACGAATTTCATGAGCTCCGGCTTTTACTGCGTTTTGGGTCATGAGAGTAACAGCTGTTTGACATTCTCTCCGCCATTTTTCGGCTTCTTCGGCATAGGCGCCCTTGCAATAATTTACGCCATCGGAGCAGTTTACTTCGTAAACTTCACCTGTTTGTATGTCACGGAAGTACTCGTTCCAGCTTATTCCGTAGCATCCTCCGATAGCTTCCGGAGATTCATCACAGCCGTGAGATTCACCATTGCCCAGAGGTTCATCTAGCGGATTAGCCCAAAAGCGCGATTTGACATTATTCAAATCAGTATCCATTTTTCCTCCTTGGAATATTTTCCCCGCGAAGTCGTGACCTCGCGGGGCGTTTGTTTGTTTTTCGTTACGCGCTAAGCGCGAATCCTATATTCTCCATTGCAACCGGTTTTTCGTCGTCGCGGTCGCAGAGAATATAGCACTGATCTCCTCTGCAATTGTGACAGGGTATTTTTTCGTCGGGCAAGGTAATGTCCTGCTCATCAAGAAATTTTCTCAAGTGGAACCAGGATGTGGCGTAGATGCCTTCCCGGTAAAATAATATTTGGCCTCCCAATTCTGTGTTGAAACGAATTCGGAGGGTTTTTACATCAACGAAAACAGGTACTTCTTCGCCGCGAAATGTGATTTCAAAGATCAATTCGCCTTCTCGGCTGAATTCTTTGATTGAAGTTATTACACGGGCTTCATTAAGTATGCACATTAAATTGCCCTCCTTTTCTGAAATTTTGACCATTCTACGAATGGATTTAATCTAAAAGTATATCATAATTCAATGATTTTGTCAATAAGTCTCGTTATCTATTAGGCTAATTTTAGCAAATATATTTATATCTTGTTGATAATTAAATATAGCAAAAAGATTAATTTAATGTTAAAATTTAATAAAGAGTAAATTATATTTGTCTAAAAAGTAAAGGAGGTCAAAAATGTCTGAAACCAGATTCTCTCGGGAAAGAAGATGTGTGCGTCGCGTTGCGCCTTTTATTATCAAAACCTGCCTCTATCATTTCGTTGAAGATGTTGGAGAAATCTTCAACCTTTCAGAAACTGGCGTTGGTATTTACAGCTACACTGAATTTCCAGTCGGGCAGAAAATAAATGTAATTTTTTGTCTGCCTAAAAATTTGAAGTACGAAGAATTATTCCCAATCTATGCAATTGGCCAAGTAGTTTGGCAAAAAGATGGTGATGGAAAACTTAGGTGTCAAAGGCATAAAACCGGGATAAAATTTGAGCTGATTTTGCCTGAACATCAGGCAATAATTCGCGAATTCATAGATTCAATTCCGACTGATAAACCCACGAATTAATTTTTGTGGGTTTAATTTTGCGCAATATGATATAATTAAATTAATTTTATGATTAAAAAAATAAAAATTTTTACAGATGGCGGCGCGCGCGGCAATCCAGGTCCGGCGGGAATTGGCATTGTGATTACTGATGATAATGGCAAAGTTATAAAAAAACACGCTGAATATATTGGCAAGGCTACTAATAATCAAGCAGAATACAAAGCTTTGATTAAGGGTTTGGAAATGGCCAAGGAATTAAAACCAGCTGAAATTTTTTGTTATTTGGATAGCGAATTAGTGGTTAAACAAATGAAACAAGAATACAGGGTTAAAGATAAAGATTTACAGCCGCTATTTATCAAGGCCTGGAATTTGGTTATTTTTTTAAAAAAGGTAAGTTTTCATCATATCCGTCGGGAATTAAATAAAGAAGCGGATTTGCTTTTAAATTTGGAACTGGATAAACATTGCTGAATTCAACCTTCTAGCGCAAAATTAATGAATAAGTAATTTTGAGAAAATTTCATCAGGTTTGTAAAAACCAAGTGTTTTTCTTGGGCGATCATTCAGAAGATCCTGCACATGTTGAATTTC